>NZ_JANMZH010000262.1:0-17536 GCF_031383065.1 Microcoleus sp. OTE_8_concoct_300
TCCCGCCCGTCCTTTTTGGACGGGCGGGACGCCCATCCCACAAACTTGTGGAAGTTATTTAATTCTCATTCCTATCACCCCATTTTTTTCTTCTTCCAAGCCTCGACAAACGGCAAAAACACCGACACCAACTCCTGCCGGTTCATCACCAAAGTCGGATAAGAAATCCTACCGTAATTCTTCCCCACTTCCAGCGGAAAAATCGCCTGGGACTCCAGCGGTAGCCAAACCGCACCAGCAGCCTTCACAATTACCCAACTCCCGGCAATATCCCAAATTTTCGGTGTTGCTTCCACTCCTCCCAACACCGTACCCGAAGCCACCGTCAAAAAATTGTAACTAGCCATACCCAACATCCGAACTTTACTCGGAAGATGAGGCCCGATTCCCACACTCCGCGAACACAAATTAAAAAAATGATTTCCGCTCATTTTATCAGCACTCGGCCGAATTGGCTGCCCGTTTAAAAACGCACCTTGAGGCATATTGTCAAACACGCCGCCCGCCAAATCAGGTGCATAAAAACCGTGAAAAGACTGATTAATGGGCGGCAAATGCACGCAGCCAAAAACCGGAGTTCCGCGATACAACAAACCCAAAGAAATACCCCAAATCGGAATTCCCCTAGCAAAATTAGTTGTCGCATCCAAAGGATCGACAACCCAACACCATTCAGTATCTGGGAAAACCTGTTCTCCTTCCTCGCTCAAAATGCCGTGGCTGGGAAAAGTAGATGCGATCGCACTTCTAATTTCCGCATCAGCCCACTTATCGGATTTCGTCACCAAACTCCCGTCATCCTTCTCATCGGCTTGCACGGAACCAAAATCTTGCAACAACTGCTGTCCGACTCTCTCGACAGTAACCCGTGCAAAACTTAAAATAGAATCCCAAAAATTAGTCATTATTATTCGTTATTAGTTATTGGTTATGGATTATTGGAACTAACAACCGCCCCAGGCTTTCCTGACAACTGACACCTGCTTTCCTGTCAACTGCCAGAGGCTTTCCTGACAAAACATCAGTCTAATTCATTTTCAAGAATAGTTGCGATCGCACTTTTAGCATTATCCTGAAACTCCCCAACATCCACCCTACCCAACAGCCAAACAGCCAGAATCATACCCACCGCCGGCACAGCAAAAACCAACCCATAAGCCAGCATCGGCACCCCAAATAAACTTCTGCCCAAATCCAAAATAGCACCGCCGCTAACCGTCGCCACACCACGGGCCATAGCCTGCGACAAACCCCAAGCGCCAATAAAAGTCCCAGCAGTTTCCGCAGCAGTCAAATCCAACATCAAACTCAGCGCACCCGTCGTCGTAATTCCCGAAGAAAAACCAAACAACATTAAAGCCGACTTAAACACAATTGGATTTCCTGTGAATCCAGATAAAATAATTAAACTCAAACAAGTCGCCACCGACAAACAGCCCAACCTAATCGTATTTTGCTTGCCAATTCGCGGCACAATTAAAAAACCAGTTGCGCTCAAACCGATCAGAGTACCAGTACCATAAATAGCATTCAACCGAGTAGTTTCCGAAATCGGCATCTTAAAAATTTCCCCGCCGTAAGGTTCCAAAACCGCATCCTGCATAAACAAGCAAATTGTCATAACCAGCAGGAAAGTAAAAAACAAACCGGTTTGGCGGCTAGCAGTCAAAATCCGCAGCGCACTTCCCAGAGTAATTTTATCTTCTCGGTTCACTGCGCTCGATCGCACCCCGTACCGCGAATATTTTTTCTCAACCCCAAAAGTCGCAATCCCCACCAACAGCAAAACAAGAGCCGGCACCTTCACAAACAAACCATTAATCGAAGCCTGCAACACTTCCCGCGGTACATCCCCATCAATTTGTTTCAGCAAACCGCTGCTAACAATCGCCCCGATAATAATACCAACCATCAGCATCGACCACACCACACCAACCAACTTCGAGCGATCCTCCTCATCGGAAACATCCACCAACAAAGCAGCAAAAGGAGTCGAACTCGAACAAATAGCAATACCGTAAAGCGCAAAAATCAAACCCAACAAACCCACCCAACCGTAAGTAGGAGTCGTCCACCCCACAGCCTCCAAACTGTCGCCCAAGCCCCACATCACCTGCACCGCCAAAAAAGCAGAAATCACAAACAGAACCCCCCCCATCCACACATAACCTGTGCGGTGATGGCCAAACAACGGCCTAGCATCAGACATTTGCCCGAACCACACCCTAGCCGGCGCCACAAACTGGTGCATCGCCAGCGTACCAGCCACCACAGTAGCCGGAATCGCCAACTCCTTAATCATGACGCGATTGAGCACCCCCAGGGTCAAAATCGACATCATGCCCAATCCCATCTGAAACAAACCCAACCGGAACATGGTCAGCAGGGTAACTCTCTTGATAGCAGGAGTCGCGGAATCTGTTAATCTTGAATCTGGCAAACGGTCGATCGACATAACTATTCAAATAAACACAGCATTTGAATTTATAGTAACTGAGATATAGCAACCTGCCGCCTTTCCTCCCCCGGCTAGAAGCTCGATCGCGATTATTCGTATAAATTCATATAAAAATAAAGAGAATCAATAACCGTGGATTTACCAACCGTGACAACCATTACCCTAGGACAAAATGGCCCAGCCGTCATTCCCCTGTGCGTCGGAACTTGGGCTTGGGGCGACAAACTATTTTGGAACTACGGCAGCAACTACGGCGCAGCCGAAGTCGAAGCAGCATTCAAAACATCCCTAGACAGCGGAGTCAACTTTTTCGACACAGCCGAAGTCTACGGTAACGGCTTGTCAGAAGAATTACTGGGGCAGTTTCTCAAAAAAACCACCCAACCCGTGCAAATAGCCACCAAATTCGGTCCCCTACCTTGGCGGATTACAGGAAAATCAGTTTCCGACGCTTTGAGTGCCAGCTTAAAACGCTTGCAAGTAGAACAAATAGCCCTCTACCAAGTGCACTGGCCGTTCACTTTTTTACTCAGTCAAGAAACCCTGATGAACGCCTTAGCCGATGAAGTAAAAAAAGGCAGAATTCAAGCAGTAGGAGTCAGCAACTATTCAGCAGAACAGATGCGCGAAGCCCACAAAATACTAGCAGCCAGAGGCGTTCCCCTAGCAACAAATCAAGTCCGCTACTCATTGCTGTCGCGGCAAGTAGAAAAACAAGGAATTGTGAGTGCAGCCCGATCCTTGGGAGTAACAATTTTAGCTTACAGCCCCTTAGCCCAAGGATTGCTAACCGGGAAATATACAGCCCAAGAACAACCTACAGGAGCTCGCAAAATGGACTCCCGCTTCAGCAAAAGCGGCCTCGAAAAAATTGAATTAGTCATGTCTACCCTGCGGAAAATGGGCAAAAAGCGCGATCGCACGCCCGCCCAAGTAGCCCTCAACTGGCTAATCGCCCAAAACAAAGTAATCCCAATTCCCGGCGCCAAAACCGCAAAACAAGCCCAAGAAAACGCAGGCGCATTAGGCTGGACTTTAAGCCAAGATGAAGTCAACCAACTAGAACTAATGACTCGTCCCTGGCTAGAATAAACCTGTTAATAGTTGAGTGTTCACTGTTGACTGTTCGCTGTTCGCCGTAGGTTGGGTTTTACTTCACTCTACCCAACCTACAGTTCACTTTCTTCTCCCCTCTTCCTTCTTCCTTCTTCCTGACATCCGTTACATCCGTTACAAAATCCGTTGCCGAACTTCGTCTTACTATGAAAATCTTAACTGACTGGGGCTTCACGCGCGAAGGCTGGCGCAATAACAGCCGCGGCGAATATTTAGTTTTGCTTCAAGGAGCATTGCTAGCAGGATTTGCAATCTTACCAGTTTATCAACTGCCAGGATTAAAAATTGAATCAACTCAATTACTTGCTCTTACTTGGAATGTAGCAAGTATTCTCGGCTTAGGCGGATTAATTTTAATCATCAAAGGATTGATAGACTTAGGAAAAAACCTCACACCTTTACCGTATCCCATAGAAAACGGAGAATTAGTCCAAACAGGCATTTACGGAATAGTGCGGCATCCATTATACAGTGGCTTAATTTTAGCCGCCCTCGGCTGGACACTTTTTCAAATGAGCTTATCCCACTTAATAGCCAGCGCCATATTAATAATATTTTTGGACATCAAAGCCAATCGAGAAGAAACCTGGTTAACCGAAAAATATCCAGACTATTCAGATTACCAGCAGCGAGTCAAAAAAATAATTCCCGGCATCTATTAACATTTCCACATTCATCGGCGTTAATTCGCGTTAATCTGCTTAGATCAGGAGTCAAAAAAATGCATCTCAAAAACAGACAACTTACACTGCTAGCATTAACACTATTTTTATGCTTATCAACAGCAATTAATGGATGTAACTTTTTTATCACAAAACCCTTTCAACTTCCCGCCTCAGCCAAACAAGAACCCTGGCCTATTCAAACAGGCCTCCGATTAGGCATCCTCCGCTCCAAGATACCAACAGTCAACCGCATAGTTCTAGTACCCGACGAAGCTACATTCTTAGCAGCAATCCAAAAATGGAATCTCAAAGGAAACTGGCCTATTCTCATCGAAGACGACAAATATGCGCCCATGTTTTTGCAGCGCTTTCAAGCCGAAGAAATAGTCCGTTTGCCAAGCATCAAAGAGGAACTGCCAAAAGGTAAACAACTCCAAGAATTAATGCTGAACGCCGCAGCACTAGCCTGGAATGCCACCGATACTCAAACCTTAAAAGCAAAATGGACGCAACTCGGCTGGGAACCCCCAGGAGTAGTAATCACATCAGAGAACGACCCCGCACGCTTAGCAGCAGTTGCCTTAGCAGCCGCTCACGGCCAACCTTTAGTATTTTTAGAAGGCAACTTCGGAAAACCCAACCAGAGCCTCAATAAAACACGGTGGACAGCTCTGCAAATAGCAATTACAAAAGCCGTCGAATCTACCGGATTTTTTTATTCTCAACTCGCAGACCCGATCGACACAATAACCATTGTACGCGAACTAGCAGTAAAATATCAATCCCCTCAAAAGAAAGACGAACAATTAGCTGTTACCGACGGTTTGGGACGGCACATCAACGGCGAACGCTGGGCGGCTGTCGGCTGGATTTTCGGCTCGGAGGTGCGATCAATCTATCAAGCCATGTGTTCCATATTTCTAGACAGCCAAACAGCCATGCTTTATGACAGTTACCCCAAGGAAGGAAATTGGGAAAAATATGAAATGGAGGAAGCAGCTACCGAACTAAAAACCCTAGGTTTGGATGTCGAAGTAGTGCAGCGACCAGAATCTAGCCTGGAAAAGTGGCGGAGTTTAGTCTCAAAACCGTGGACATTTGACTTAATATTAATGAATTCCAAAGGCTATCCAAAATCATTCCAAGTCGGCAACGGCGACGCTTCAGTTGAAGATATACCAAAAGTCGTATTTCCCACAGCAATCCACATGATTCACAGTTGGTCAGCCTCAGATCCAGATAACACAAACACCGTTAGCGGAAGGTGGTTAGTAAATGGTGCTTACGCGTATGTCGGCAGCGTCCACGAACCTTTTTTATCGGCATTTATTCCAGCTAAATTAATGGTCGATCGCCTGAAGCGAGGAGCACCCTTTTTAATAGCAGCACGCCAGCTAGAATCCCCTCCCTGGAAAGTCGCCACCATCGGCGATCCGCTAATGTTGATCACCAAACCTAGACAAAGGATTCCGCCCACTAAACAACCCCTATAGGATGATTTTAGATTTTCTATCTAAGATTGCTGTTTTTAATAGACAAGATTGGAAGCATTCGCTCTCCAATCTTGAAATACATCGGCGTTCCGAAGCGTTGCTCTGCGGTTTCCCGATCGATCAAAAATTGAGGCAATAAGTCTAATGCAAAAGAGCGAATCGCTAATTATTGAATCAGAAGGTTGAGTTTCACTAATTTCTCCCCAATCTACAGCTCATTGATGCGCTTATGCGATCGCCCTAAGCGCCAAAACTACAAATATAGTTAATTAGGACGATCGCGAGAGTGTATCTAAGTTTGAATGTAAGTGAGTATACAATCACGCCAAATCAGCCGGTCCTCAGAATCAGTCATTCCACCCCAGCCGCCCGCCCCTAAAATCCGCCCTAAAATACGGCTTAATTAACTTGTCAATTCCCCTAAAATCACTCACAATTAAAATAAGAAATAAAATGTAATATTTATCTCACTTCTCACAGAAGAATTAACCGCTAAATGAGAGCCACCCATCCTGTGGATCTGTCGCCAACCGGCCCAACCGCAGCAACTCCCCAAGCCTCGCGCCTAAGCCCGCTGTTCAACCGCCTGCACCCAAGCCCAGAAACCCTCCTGCTCATCCTCTCCCTAGTCATCGGGGGAGTTACGGGCGTAGGCGTCGTCACCTTTCACTATCTCATCCACTTCATCCACAGCCTGATGCTGCAAGACTTCATGGGGGCGATCGCCTCGAAAGGCTCTTGGACGCTAGCCTGCATTCCCACCCTCGGCGGAGTCATCATCGGGCTGATGCGCTGGCGATTTCGGGACTTTGGCCCGAATATGTCTTCCTTAATTGCAGCCACCCGCGGGCTGCAAGAACTCTCCCCCCTCAAACCCATCACCAAAATGATGGCAGCCTCAGTTTCCCTCGGCACCGGCGCCTCCCTCGGCCCGGAAGCCCCCAGCGTCGAAATCGGCGCTAATTTTGGAATGCTGCTGGCTCAAGTTTTGCAGCTCTCGCCAGAACGGCAGCGCTTGCTCCTGGGCGCCGGAGCTGCTGCGGGTTTATCTGCCGGGTTTAACTCTCCCATCGCCGGAGTGTTCTTTGCCTTAGAAGTCGTGCTCGGCAGCACCTTCGCCACTTCCTCAGTCAGTGTTGTCTTGCTCTCGGCCGTAGTTTCGGCGCTCATCGCTCAAATCTGCTTGGGAGCTCAGCCGGCTTTTTCTTTGCCGATCTACGATGTCCGCAGCCCCCTAGAACTGCCTTTGTACATGGGATTGGGACTTTTGGCGAGCGGAGTGTCTCTAGCCTACACAGAAGCAATTCAATTAGCCGATCGCTGTTTTCAAGGAAAAGTCCGAGGATTTGCTTGGCTCGGACGACTGCCCCGGCCGCTTCACCCGATCGTCGGCGGGGCCTGCGTCGGCTTAGTCGCCCTGCAATTGCCTCAAATTTTGGGTGTCGGCTACGAAACTGTCCAAGCAATGCTCCAAGATGTTAAATTTTCCTTGCCTTTGCTGCTGCAGCTGCTGTTTGTCAAACTGGCGGTGACAGCAATCAGCCTCGGCAGCGGTTTAGTGGGCGGCATCTTCGCTCCGGCGATGTTTTTGGGAGCTTCCCTGGGTTCGGCTTACGGCCTCTTTTTGGAAATGCTGCCAGCAATGAGCGATCGAGTCGCGGGCCCTGCCGCCTACGCAATGGTAGGAATGGCCGCCGTCCTCGCCGGCAGCGCCAGAGCACCGCTGACAGCCATCCTATTAATGTTTGAATTAACCCGCGATTACCGGATTGTCTTGCCTTTGATGGCAGCAGTGGGATTGAGCGTTTGGCTGGTGGAGTTTGTCAACCGCCGATCGACAGCCCACAGCCTCAACCTTCAGCAAATGGGCGTAGACGTGGCTGTCAATACACCGATCAAAGCCAGAGAACAGTTGCAAGATTGGGAAGATGTTCTGGGCGATCGCATCGTCACAGAACTGATTTCTTGCCCAATTCCCATTGAGGACGAACACAGCGACGATGAGCCTGTGCTGGCGATCGCTAATTCACATTTGCCGGAAAATGTCAAACCATTACCTGAAACAAAATCAGCAGTTTGACTGCTGTCAGATCCCGTTGCTTCGTCACAAAACCAATAACCTCAAAGCTAAATCTGACAACTATGATATTTATCAACCCTAAAACCGATTACGCCTTCAAAAAAATATTCGGTTCCTCAGAAAGCAAAGACATTCTAATTAGCTTTCTCAACGCTCTAATTTATGAAGGCAATCCCACGATTGAAGACTTAGAAATTATCAACCCGAATCTGCCGCCCAAACTCGAAGGCTTAAAAGATACTTATCTGGATGTGAAAGCCAAACTCAGCGATGGCACTTTAGTAATTATTGAAATGCAAGTGCTCAACGTCCAGTCTTTTGGGAAACGAGTTTTGTACAATGCAGCGAAGACTTACGCTTTTCAATTGGAAGCAGCCCAAGGATATCGAATGCTGAAGCCAGTAATTGCTCTGACAATTACTGATTTTGAAATGTTTCCTAACAGCCCAGAATTTATTTCCCGATTTGTGTTCAAAGAAGTCAAGACTAATTTGACTTATCCCGAAAACGAGCTGGATTTAGTGTTTGTAGAGTTGCCAAAGTTTACCAAAGGACAGGAGGAACTTGAAACTTTAGCAGACAAATGGATTTATTTTATGAAAAATGCGAGAAATCTGACATCGATTCCAGAAACAATGGATAGCATACCAGAAATACATGAAGCTTTTAATATTGCGAATCAAGCCAGTTTGAGCCGAGAGGAAGTGGAAGATTTGGACAGAAGAGAACAGTTTATTTATGACCAACAGGGAGCAATTATTAAGGCTGTTCAGGACGGCATAGAACAAGGCATAGAACAAGGCATAGAACAAGGAATGCGAGAAAAGGCGATCGCGATCGCCAGACAATTAATTTCACAGCTAGATAATGCAATGATTAGTCAAGTTACCGGGCTTAGCATTGAGGAGGTGCAAAATTTGCGCTCGGGCGATTGATAGTTTAAAGTAATTGCGTACAGGGAGTAGACCTAGACATAGTGATGAACGATTTTTGATTATGGATTCTATAAAAAAACTATTGAGCCTCGATATTGATGAAAATTTAATTTATGCTACCGAAGCATCTCTACCTCGGCAAGCTGACTTTTTAGTGGGGCAATATCACATTTACAAAAGACCGTTTCTTAATGTATTTTTGAAAAATTGCCTAGACTGGTTTGAGGTGGCAGTTTGGACATCTTCTACGCCGTCTTATGCGATAGCAATTGTGTCAGCAATCTTTGAAAATCTTAAAACTTTATCGTTTGTGTGGGCAAGCGCTCGCTGCACAGTTGCTTACGATCTTGAACGGTTTGAATATTACAATCGCAAAAATATAAAAAAGGTCAAGCGCAAAGGCTATCGTCTAGAGTCAATCATTGCAGTGGATGATACACCTTAAAAGTGGGAGCGCCGCTATGGCAATCTGGTGCGAGTAAACCCCTTTGAGGGAGAGGAGACGGATGATGAATTGAAGTATTTGCTGCTTTACTTGGATAAACTCAGATATGAAGAAAATATCCGCAGTGTCGAGAAAAGGTTCTGGCGAAATCGGCTTACCCGATCCATCCGTGAGTCATATCAAATCCGTTGACATCGGAATTATGCATCTCTCTCTTCTCTTTCTCTGTGTCCTCTGTGCCCTCTGTGGTTTAATCATTCCGATATAACCGGAATTGATATCAGATATCTCAAACACTTCCTCAAGTCGCATAACAAATCGATGAAGCCGACGGCATGAATATCTTGGTGCTGAGTTTGATGTTACTTGCCGTCGCCTTACGCCCACCCTCAACCCCTCGACATCGCAGACAGTGGCGCTACCCTCAAATCTGCTCTAAAATAATCAAAAATTATAAACAACAAGCCCAGAGGCGCTGAGGTGACTCCTAACGAGGGAACGGCAAACAGCAAAAGTCAGAAAATACCCGGTAAAACCCCCTTGGGTTCTAGTTACTACGGCTTGTTAGGGCTGCATCCTTCCGCATCGCCGATCGAAATTCGCCGATCGTACCGGGAACGGAGCAAACTCTACCATCCCGATACCACCGACCTGCCGCCCGCAGTCGCTACCGCCAAATTTCAGCAGCTCAACAACGCCTACGCCACCCTCAGCAACCCAGAACGTCGCCTCGCCTACGACCTCAAAATAGGCTATTCTCGCCTGAACGTGATTCAGTCGCCGCCCGGTTTCAATACTCCGGTTTCGGGCTCGGGCAAAAAAACTTCCAACTCCGCTTACCTAGACCCCACGGATCGACCTCTTTCCCCCGGAGAAATGTTCGCCCTGTTTATCATGGGAGCTAGCTTAATCGGATGTTTGGTACTGGCGATCGCGATCGGCTTAATTCGCGGCAATTAAAGCCTCAAATCCCAAATCTCCAATCCTCAATCCTCAATCCTCAATCCTCCATCCTCAATCCTCCATCCCCAATCTAAAATCTAAAATCTAAAATCTAAAATCCCATGACTCTTCCTTCCGCTGACACTCCTTTGTACAACCATCCGCTGCCGTCCATCGAGCAGTGGCTAATCAGCCGTGGCTGCCAGCAAGACCGGCGAGAACTCCACTGCTGGCAGATCGATCGACCTACCTGGAAAGCAGAACTATCCCTCGATATCGACCAACTCACCATCCGTTACATCGAGGCTGGAGCCGACGGCCAAGATATTCAGCGAGCCTTCAAATACTCCCTCTCGCGTCAGGACATTGAAGCTGCCGTTTTCTCCGGCCCCTAATTTGATTTTAGATTTTAGATTTTAGATTTGTCCTCCAATCTAAAATCTAAAATCGTTATGTTGAGCAAAAGATGAGTGAAATTGGTATTAGATTTTAGATGGGGAATCCAGGTAAGAAGCATTAAGCGTGCAAGCATTTACATGGGATTGCGATCGTCCCGCTCGCTGTATTCTGCTGTGCGGGACGCTCGCAGGTCGTAAAAACGTTTTTTACCGAAAAACTGGGTTTAAAGCCTCGCCCATAAGCGGGCGACTTTTCTTCCTGCAACCTATCGATCCAGTCTTCAATCAATTGAGTCATGGTCTTGCGCTTTTGTTTGGCAACCCTTCTGAGTTTTTCAAGTCTTTCAGAATCGACTCGTACACTCAATCTCTCTTTCATATTGCTATCCAATGGCTACCCATTTCTGCCCTGAATGGGAAGCATGAAAACCCTGAAGTTTAAGTTCTACAAACACAAGCGGAATAGATACCTCAAGCGCACAATCAACGCTGCTGGAGCGATCTATAACCATTGCATTGCTCTCCACAAGCGGTATTACCGGATGTGGGGCAAGCATTTAAACTGTGCCAAACTTCAGTCTCATGTTGCCAAACTAAGAAAGCGTAATCCATTGTGGCAATCTGTAGGTTCTCAAGCGGTACAAGATATCTGCCAACGCATTGAGAAAGCCTACCAATTGTTTTTTAAGCACAACAAAAAAAAGTTAGACCACCAGGATTTAAAAAGGTCAAAAAGTACAAATCATTCACCCTTAAAGCCCGTGCATGGTACAAGTTTTTGGGTGGAAATAGGGTAAAAATTGGGAGTCGAGTTTATCAATTTTGGAAATCCAGAGAGATAGAGGGGACGGTCAAAACACTAACCATAAAACGCACACCATTGGGTGAATTGTTTATGGTTGTGGTTGTTGATGACGATAGTAATCCAGAAATCGAAGTTAAGACAGGTAAAATCGCTGGCTTTGATTTTGGATTGAAGACATTCCTCACCTGCTCAGAGGGTTCCAAAATCGAATCTCCCCAATTTTTTAAACAGTCACTTAACGCGATAAAAAAGGCGAGTAGGCAGCATTCTAAGAAGTTAAAAGGCTCCTCCAACCGCGAAGGAGCAAGGAAAAACTTGGTACGCAAGTATGAGGATATTTCTAATCGTCGGCGTGATTGGTTTTGGAAGTTAGCTCATGAGTTAACAGACAAGTTTAATATTCTCTGTTTTGAGACTTTGAACCTCAAAGGGATGCAACGACTTTGGGGGAGGAAGATATCAGATTTAGCCTTGGGCGAGTTTTTGCAAATCCTAGAATGGGTTGCCAAGAAGAAAGGCAAGCAATTGGTATTTGTGGATCAGTGGTATCCATCCACCAAGACTTGTTCGGGTTGTGGACATATCCTAGAAATTTTAAATTTGTCCGTTAGAGAATGGCGTTGTCCATCCTGTCAATCAATTAATGGCAGGGATGAAAACGCCAGTCGTAATATTTGTGCAGTCGGGGCATCGACTGTTGGCTATAGTGATGTAAGTCGGGCTACGCCTGCAATTGCTGTTTGAAGCTAGAATCCCCACCCTTTAAGGGTGGGGAGTATGTCAATTTCATGGAGATGCTCCATCAGAATCCACACCTACTTGGAAACTGAAAAATCAACCAAAAAATCTCAAATCTAAAATCCCAAATCCCAAATCGTTACACTTTGCCAAATCGGCGGCTGCGCTGCTGATAATCAGACAAAGCGCGGTGAAACTCCGATCGATCAAAATCCGGCCACAGCGTCTCAGTAATGTAAATTTCCGAATAAGCCATTTGCCATAGCAGAAAATTGCTCAACCGCATTTCCCCGCTCGTCCGGATCAGCAAATCCGGGTCACAAATATCAGCAGTATACAAATAGCGTTTAAATAAAACCTCATCAATCTCCTCCGGCTGCAACTTGCCCTCTTGCACCTGAGTGGCGATCGCCCGACAAGCTTGTACAATCTCCTGACGCCCCCCGTAATTCGTCGCCACCGTAAACAGAATCCCCTGATTGTGCTGAGTTGCCGTCACAGAACGCTCGATTTCCGCCTGCAAAGACTTCGGCAAAGCCTGCAAATTCCCCATAAATTGAATTTGCACGTCCTCGTCCACCATCTCCCGCAATTCTTGCCGCAGCTTACCCTCAAACAAACTCATTAAAAAATCCACCTCCCCGGCCGGCCGCCCCCAATTCTCCGTCGAAAAAGCATAGGCCGTTAAAGCTGGAATCCCCCAATCTTTGCAGCAGCGCAGCAGTTCCTTCAGAGCGCTAGCTCCTCGGCGGTGTCCCGCAATCCGCGGCAACCCCTTCTTCTTAGCCCAGCGCCCGTTCCCATCCATAATCACTGCTATGTGCTTAGGCAGTAGTTCTTGTTGCAGATCCGCCGGCAACTTTTCCAAGCAAATTCCTTGACTCATGGTTTCTCCCGATTACCCGACTAACGGCGCAGTATCCGTTTTAACAGCGTCACTCCCTTCAATCCTATCTGGCGTCCGAGATTGCCGATCGGAATTGGAGCCACAGCTCTTTCTCCGTCCGACGGAAACAGCTTTGCTTCCAGCAATTCCTTAAGTTTGCTGCTAGTCAAAGGTCGATTTAAAGTTCCCATCTGCGCCAGAGAAATAGAACCCGTTTCCTCCGACACAACCACGCACACGCAAGCTTGTACCCGTTCCGTAATCCCCATCGCCGCCCGGTGGCGGGTTCCCAACTGCCGCGACGCGCTGCGATCGGACAAAGGCAAAATTACCCCCGCCGACACGATCCGCGAAGCTCGAATCAAAACAGCTCCGTCGTGCAGCAAAGTTTGTGGCTGAAATATCGTCTGCAACAATTCCTTAGAGACTTCAGCATTTAGCTTCACCCCCGGCACGGAAAAATCTCGATCGTCGATCGGAGAATCTGTTTCTATAATTAGTAAAGCGCCCGTGCGGTTTTGCGAAAGTTCTTTTACTGCGTCCACAATTTCATCTATTACGCTGTCCGGTTCCGGAGTTGGTCGGCGATCGCGTCCAAACAATTGCCGAAATTCCCCCCGACCCAATTGTTCCAGAAATCGGCGAAACTCCGACTGCAATATTACCGCCATTGCCACAGCCGAACCCGTCACCAAGCTGTTGAGGGCAACGTGCAACAGCCTCAATCCAGCCCAGTTGCTCACCGCCGCCGCCAGCATCAAAATGATAAATCCCCGTACCATCCACAGCGTTCTGCGCTCCCCAACAATGACGAGCACCAAATACGCAAGGGCAAAAACCAGTCCAATATCGATGCATTGAATCAATAAGGACTGAACGAGGCCAAAGTCATACCCAGATTGTTGATTGTTCATGGTTCATCGAACGCTACCGCCTGTGAACCGCGAACCGTGATGCACTCGAACCCATGAACCATGAACAGTTGTTATAAGGAATATGCTGAAAATCCCCGTGTTTTTAGACCGAGGAGTGTCAATCCAATCGCGTGACTGAACAAGGCAAAAGTTAAAAGTGAAAAAGCAATCATCACGAAGTAAACATGGATTGTCTTTCTTTTAACTTTTAACTTTTAACTTTTAACTTTTGAGATCCGAGTCGTTCAGGAAGGCGGTCAAGCCTCAGCAAATCCTGGTAAGTTTCCCGCTGTATAATCGTGTTAACTTCCCCATTTCTCACTAAAACCGCTGCCGGTCGGGGTACTCGGTTGTAGTTAGAAGCCATGCTGTAATTGTATGCCCCTGTGGCCGTAACCACGAGGACATCTCCGGCCTGACACTCTGGCAATTTGGCATCTTTAATCAGAACATCGCCTGACTCGCAGTGTTTCCCAGCAATTGTCACTGTTTCCGTTAATGGTGCAGACATTTTACCGGCTGCGATCACTCGATAAACTGATTGATAGGTAATAGGACGCGGATTGTCCGACATACCTCCATCCACAGCTAAATAAGTCCGCATTCCCGGAATGACTTTTTGAGAGCCAACCGTATAAGCAGTGACGCAGGCTGTACCGACGAGCGATCGACCCGGTTCGCAAAGCAATTTCGGTAATGGCAATTGCTGCCGCTCGCAAGCTGCTACCACTGCGGAGCAAATTGTACGAGCCCAATCTTCAATGCTGGGAGGATCGTCCGCTTCAGTATAGCGAATGCCCAACCCCCCGCCAATATTAATTTCTGTCGCTGGCAAACCATAACTAAGTGCTTTTGTCAAGGCCTGAATTATGACTTCGGCTAAATCGTCATGGGGTTGCAGTTCAAAAATCTGAGAGCCGATGTGAGCGTGCACTCCCACGCAAAATAAGGACGGCTGTTGGCTGATGAAAGTAAATACTCGATCGAGCGATTTGGGATCGAAGCCAAATTTACTGTCGATTTGACCCGTCTGAATGTACTCGTGAGTGTGACACTCAATTCCAGGAGTAAACCGCACCATAATTCGTGTCGGCCCACCTGTGAGGCTGCTGACACCCAATTTTCCCAACTCTGCTAGAGTCTCTAAATCCCGCCAATTGTCGGCTACGGTAATGCAGCCGCTTTCGACAGCTAGCTCGAGTTCCTCGCGGGACTTGTTGTTACCGTGGAAGTAGATTTTGTCGGGATCCACACCGGCTTGCAGTGCAGTGTGGATTTCGCCTGCAGATACGACATCTATTCCTAAACCTTCTTGGGCCGCGATCGCGCAAACTGCCAAACAACTCCAAGCTTTAGAAGCATAGAGCACTTGAGAAGATCCCGGATAGTAACGCCCGAAAGCATCCCGGTACTGGGCGCAAGCCGCCCGCAGCGTTTCTTCGTCTAAAATGTACAACGGCGAGCCAAATTGCTCTACCAAGGCTGTCACCTCGCAGCCTCCGATTTCCAACCGATCGCTGCTGTTGACACTGGCTGTCAGCGGTAACAGTTCTTGATTGGGCGATCGATTTTGCAGGGCCGGCTTCGACTCAGACAGATACTTAAGTCCCGATTCGACCCCGAAAGATTGAGTTGATACCATCGCGCAATAACTATCCTAGGTTATTAGTCAGCAGTCATTAATCAGCATTCAGGAGTCGGCAGTCATTAATCAGCAGTCAGCAGTCGGCAGTAGACTAATGTCTGGAGACTTGTGACTCATGACTCAAAACTAGCCACAAACAGCTAATCGCTACTGTGTTTTCCAGTGTACAATTTACAGCCGTGCGTTTTCTACAAATTAAACATCTCGCCGCAGAACACCTCAACAGTGCAGTCGAACTCGATCGCCTGTGTTTTGGCGGACTCTGGACTTTAGAAGGCTACGGGCGCGAGTTAGGCAGTCCTAACACCGATTTACTGGGTTTGTGGGCATCGGAAACCGGGGACTCCGCATCAGAAAGATTGGACAGCGAACTCGAGTCGATCGAGCCCAACAGCATTCTCAACTCAAAACCGCTCAGTGTTGAGACTTCCTCGCGGGCCACTCCCAACTCAAAACTTACCCCAACCCTGATCGGTTTGGGTTGCCTGTGGGCAATTTTAGAAGAAGCTCATATTACAATTTTGGCCATTCATCCTCGCTTTCAAGGTCAGGGTTTAGGACAAGCTCTGCTTTGGGCTTTACTAACAAAGGCTCACTCTAGACAATTAGAACGGGCAACTTTAGAAGTGCGGGACTCTAATTTAGCCGCAGTGTCTCTGTACAATAAATTTGGTTTTAAAGAGGCAGGCCGGCGGAAACGATACTACAAAGACACCGGAGAAGATGCTCTTATCATGTGGCGCAGCGGCCTAGAAAAACCCGAATTTAAGCTTTATTTGGCCGTTGAGAAAGTGCAAATTTGCGATCGGCTGCATCAGAAAAACTGGCATTTGGCGATCGATAGTTTTGAGTTGTGAATCTAATTTATTGCGAATTTAATAAGACTTATACCAAGTCACTATGAAGTTGCACTTAATATAGCTTCAAGGATATAGTCCCAACCACAGAGAGATAAAACTTCTTCATTAGTGAGAGATTTGATAATTCTATTTACCTGTTCTTTGAGTTAATCTAAACTCGAATAATTTTCCCACTTGAGGTCTTTTTTTGTATGCTCCCACAATCTTTCAATCGGATTTAATTCAGGGCTATAGGCTGGTAAATATATTGGCATTACATGGTCATCCCAGTCTAGTAATAGAGCTTTATGAAACCTACCATTATCCATGATAATTAGATGGAAATTCTCGCTCGTATTTTTGACCAAATTCCTTTAAAAACTCTTGAAAACAGTTGTAATTTAGCCGAGGAACTTCTTGATAATATTGTTCACCTGTTGCTGGCTCTACAACTCCATAAATATAATAATTTCCTCGTTTCCATTGCTTCTTGCCAATGGGTTTTACCCCCTTTAATGTAATCCTTCTGCCCTGATTAGTAATCAATCCAAATCTACTCTCATCCTGACACCATATCCTTACAGGCTTGGAGTTTCCGAAATATTTAATCATTACTTTGATGAGCTCACATAGTTTTTTTTTTGAAGCTTGCCTGCACCTCTTTGTTCGCTTTGTCACTTTGGGGTCTTGGGACTTTCAGGTCAGCTTTCAATTTATAATGAACTAGGTCATGTACCACTTTATAGCTCACTTTAATTCCGCATTCTTTTTCTAGCCATAGCTGTAATTTGCCATAACTTGTCTCCCCCTCTGGTTCTGGCAGTTTTTTGATTAATTTTTCTCTGACTTGGGGTGGTACATGTGGAGTCTTCCCGGGAGCTTTTTTTACTCTGAGTAATTCGGTAATTCCACGTTGTTTATATGTTTTCAACCAACGATATATTGTTGATTCATCTCGCTTCAGCATCCTGGCTAATTCTTCTCTTGTTTTGATTTTTTTGGTGGCAATCCAGTATAATAGCAGTAATTTTTCTTTACTTACTGCTGTTATAGCCCGTTCGAGTCGATGCTCTAGTTCCTCAAGCGTTTCCTGGATTTCTACCTGAAATTTGTTGGCCATATTGGATCTCCTCTACTTTAGCCTATATGAGCGTGTACCTTCATAGTGAATTGGTAT
>NZ_JANMZH010000271.1:0-5321 GCF_031383065.1 Microcoleus sp. OTE_8_concoct_300
TCCAGCCAGGAAATCAACTATTACTCAAAGACATAACCTGGCCGATGTTTGAAACCCTACTAACAGAATTGGGAGAAAGTCGCGCATCCCGACTTTCATACAGCAAAGGAACATTAGAAATCATGGTTCCCCTACCCGAACACGAAATTGGTAAAGTCCTGATTGGTAACTTAGTCGAAGCACTACTCGAAGAACTAGACATCGAATTTTGGGCTCTGGGTTCCACCACATTCAAAAATGAAAACATCGCTCAAGGAGTAGAACCAGACGCCTGTTTCTACATCCAAAACGAAGCCGCAGTCAGAGGCAAAAACCGCATCGACTTAGAAACAGACCCACCTCCCGATTTAGCCATAGAAATCGACCTCACATCTCGCACTCAGTTCAACAACTACGAAGCATTAGGAGTACCCGAATTGTGGCGCTACAACGGCCGCAACCTGCAAATCAGCGTATTGCAAGATGGAAAATACATACAGTCCGATCGCAGTCTCCAGTTTCCCAACTTCCCAATCACCGAGCTCATCCCCCAGTATTTACAGCAAAGCAAAACCGCCGGCAGAAACGTCGCAATGAAAGCATTTCGATCTTGGGTGAAAGCGCAAATTTAGCCGGCGTTGATGCGATCGGGCAATTTATCCGATCGAGCGTTGATGCGATCGGGCCTTGATGCGATCGGGCCTTGATGCGATCGGGCGATCGACAAATTTGCTGTAGAAAAACGGCACGGCGCCGTGTCCTGAATCCCCTCTTCTCACAAAATATACCTGGCAGACCCTACCTGTAGGGAAACCGCACCGCGCCGTGTCCTGAATGCCCTCTCCTCACAAAATATACCTGGCAGGCCCTATCTGTAGGGAAACGGCACGGCGCCCTCTCCTGAATGCCCTTTCCTTACCCGCTTTTAAATTCGCATAAATTTTCAGTAAATACGGATCTAGACATTCAGCAAGCCCAACAGTTAAAATAATATACCAGCAAAAAAAACAGCTCCTGCGAGCTATTTTTTTTGCCAGCCAAATATCAGGGAGTGCATCTACGTGTCAATAAATAAAACGCTCAAAGGCAGAGCCACTACATCTGCCGCAGGTTTTACAATGATAGAGTCATTGATAATTCTTTTAATCATAGGAATATTTAGTGCGATCGTCGCCCCCTCTTGGCTGATGTTCATCAACAACCAGCGTTTAAAAGTATCGCTCGATCGAGCTTATTCGGCAATGGAACTTGCCCAAAGCAACGCCAAACGGGACAAAATTTCATGGCAAGCCAGCTTCAAACAAGTAGGAGAAAACCTACAGATAGCAGTTCACCAAGCCGACATTCCCCCAGCCCAAGTACCAGCCAACCAATGGAAAAACCTAGAATCGCAAATTCAAATAGATACAGAAGAAACAACAGTGCTCCAAGTAAATGAAAACAACGAGCAAAAAGAAAACGGCACAATCCGGCGAGTCATGTTCAACTACCGAGGTTGCCCCGTATCTCGAAGCGACCACGACTGCACCCAAACCAGTATCAGAGCCAAAGGAACCCTAACCCTATATCATCCCAACTTAAGAAACAGCCAACGCTGCATCATCATCTCCACTCTCCTAGGACATAAGCGCACCTCCAAAAGACAATCAAAACCCAATGACAGCAAAAGATATTGTTACTGACAGGGCGATCGATTATTTTGGGGTAGGGACACCGCACCGTGCCAATTAGTGTCAACTTAACGTTAAACGTACTACGGATCTGCTGTCTGACGATTAAGGCTCGATCCCCCCTAGCCCCCCTTAATAAGGGGGGGACAGGAATCTTCTCAAAGTCCCCCTTCTTAAGGGGGATTTAGGGGGATCTAGACTCGGTTAAAAGCGAGATTTCTCAGGGGTGTGGGTCTTAATTTGACACCAAGAGGCACGGTGCGGTGTCCTCAATAGCCGGGTTGTCGATCGTGACATCCGATCGGGCGATCGATGATGTTAGGGTAGGGAAACGGCACCGTGCGGTGTCCAGAGTTGCCCGGTTGTCAATGCTGATATTCGATCGTCAATTCCTGACAGAGCGCAAGCGGTTCTCAAGAAAGTGAGGTATGCCCAATGCCCAATGCCCAATGCCCAATGCCCAATGCCCAATGCCCAAGAACACCTCATGTTACTGAGAAAGGCCATACAATATAATCAACTACTTCTTACTCGGCGCAATCTTCTCAATAGTAATCAGCGCCTCCATCACCGACTCCACAATCGGCGCCGCCACCGTCCCCCCCGAAGAACCCTGCTTAGGCTCATCAATCACCGCCAGCACCACATACCGAGGAGCCTCCACAGGCATTATCCCCACAAAGCTAGTAATAATCGCGTTGTTAGAATAACCCCCACCAGCATTAGCCTTTTGAGCCGTCCCCGTTTTCCCAGCAATCCGATAGCCAGGAATTTGTGCAGCTTTCCCCGTACCACCATCAACCACAGTTTCCATCATTTCTAACACCTGCTTAGTAGTTTCCGGCGAAAAAACCTGCCTCGTAACAGCCCTCGGAAGCTTCCAATAAGGCTCACCTTCCCGATCAAAAAGTCCCCGCACCACATGAGGAGTCACCAACTTGCCGCCGTTAGCCAAAGCCCCGTTAAGCTGCACCAACTGCATCGGAGTAATCGAAAAACCCTGACCAAAAGCAGTAGTAGCAACTTCCACCGGAGAATTAATAAATTGCTCTCGATTTTTAAGCTGGCTGGTTACTTCAAAAGGCAAATCAGTTCCCGCAGTTTGTCCGAGTCCGAGTTTTTCTAAAGCTTGATAGTAAAGAGAAGCTTTCATACTTCTCATTACGTGCACCATCCCCACATTACTAGAATGTTTCAAAATATCAGTAACAGTAGAAGGGCCGCGCGCGCCTGCTTGTTTGTAATCGGAATTTTGGATAGTCCAGCCATCCATGTAAATTCGACCTTCATCGTTAAAAACAGTATTAGGTTTCACCGCACCCGCTTCCAGAGCGATCGCCACATTAATCGCTTTAAAAGTCGAACCAGGCTCATAAACATCAGTTACAGCCCAATTTTTATAGCGTGACAAATCGAAATTAAAATATTGATTCGGGTCATAAGAAGGTTCCGCTACCACAGACAGCAATTCCCCGTTACGGGCATCCATCACAATCACCGTGCCCCGCTTCGCCCGGTGTTGCTTCATTTTTTCCTTAAGAGCAATTCGGGCCGCCCGCTGCAAGCGACTGTCGATCGTCAGTTGCAATTTCAAGTCATCAAACTGCACAAAACCCGCCGTCAGCCGATCGGGAACCCAATTCCCATCGATCGACCTGCTAAACTGAATCGACGGCATCGATCGTTCCAGCAAATTCTGCTGGCTGTATTCCACCCCAGCTTGTCCCTTCCGTTCCCCGTCAACATAACCGAGGATATCAGCCGCCAACTCCTGCTGCGGGTAAAAACGCTGCTGCTGGCGCAGCAACTCCAGCCCATCCACCGGACTATCTTTAATTTGCATTGCCGTGACGCGATCGGCAACCTCTTGAGCCAGAGACTCAGCAATTGTAATACCGCTTTCAGCAAGATTAAACCGGCGCAGCAGTTCAGTTTCCGCCGTAGTGCCCGGACTCAGTTCCATCGGCAGCATCGGACCCAATTTAGCAGCAATTTCCGCCTTCGAGTGGTTAAATAACGAAGGGTGAGCGTACAGCGTGTACACCTGTCTGTCGATCGCCAAAACATTCCCCGCGCGGTCAACTATCGGGCGTCTGGGCACAAACGGCTTCGTTTTGAGAGTTTGCTGCTGCTCGGCTTGTTTGCGCAGCGCCGGAGCTCGCGTCACCTGCAAATAAAACAAATTCACAGCCAGCCCCAGCCCCCCCAGCATCAACAACGCCCACACGGCCCACAAACGGAACTTGCTGGGTTTTAAACGCTCCACCGGCCGCCCCCAAGCTGGAGCCGTCTGTTGTGGCGATCTGCCGAAACTGCCCTTCGCTCTTGGTTTGGCTTGTTTTCCCCACCCAGTACGCGCCGCGAAGCTATCCCGTAGGGAATCGCCCGACGGTTTTGGGCGTTTCAAGTTCGGCGATCTGTAGCGATCAAAACGGGGGTCGTAGCTCATGGCATTAAAAATTCAATAGCAAGTTAGATCATTTTAGAAATTAGGATTGAGAATTTTTATTTTATAACAGAGAATTAAAGACTTGGGAATGAGCGATCGCGACTTGCATTCAAAGCCAAAAAGGAAATTATCTCCTCAAATTCTCAGGCCCTCCGACACTCAGGCGCGGAGGGCACTCTCGGCTTTGACACAGGCTTAATAGCCCAGCGGTGTTTGCACACCGGCTCGATTCTTGAGAGTGGGCTCAGAGTTTGGTGCCGCCAGGGGCGATCGGGTTTCAGGGGCCGGCTGCAAGAAAATCGTGTTCCCAGGATTCTGCGCAGCCAAACCGGTTTCGGGATTTTGGGCTTCTTTAGCAAGTTGGTGTTTCAAGACTTCGCTAGCAGCACTCAACTGCTGTTCCTGGAGGCGCAGAGTTTCCAGTTTTTGATAATCCTGACTCCAGCGCTGCTCGCCGTAAACCGTCAAGCCGTAGAGACTCAGAGCACCGCCCAAAAGCATAACTGCTACCACTGAGGAGGCGCGCTGTGCCTGCAGGAGCGATCGCAACCACACAGGCTGCAGCTGGCGAGCTGGTAGGACTTTCAGCACCGATGCTCCGGGCACAGAAATCGCCTCGGAGTCGGCCCGCGAGTAGTTGGGCAATACCGGTCCTGTCTTCGCCCGCCTAGCTCGGGCAATAGAAGTAACTTTGCGGTTGGCTCCGCCCTTCTCGGACTTGCGGGCCGATCGGGAGCGGGGAGAATCCGGGGATCTGATAGCAGCGGTCATAGGCTTCACCAATACGTAAAGTGGGGTAGCTTCAGCTTGATTCAGGTTAAGAGTTTTTTGTCAAGGGCGATCGCCAGTGGTGGCAATCTGCGTTCGATCGGTTGTTCTTACCAAAGATACCTCACAAGCCAACCAACCAATCCTACCACTGGTCCCCTTGACTTCAGGATTTGCCAAAAAAAAATAAATCTTTGCCGGTTAGCCATAATCCAGGTGAAATTTATTGATAAATGCAGTATTGTAATCAACGAGCGAATCGTTGAGCTATTCGTGCCAGCATTGTTTCTCAAGTACACTATTCCCTTCCTTGCGATGGGTTTTCAATCTTAAGGAGTTTTTATGAACAAGGGATTAATTCGTTTGACTTTGGCCGTGGGCTTGGCAGTAGCCCTCGGCGCCTGCGGAGGCGATACCAGCACCCCGAGCTCCACTAGCAGCCCCACTCCTGGCGG
>NZ_JANMZH010000295.1:0-4291 GCF_031383065.1 Microcoleus sp. OTE_8_concoct_300
TTGATGAATTGACGACCACATTGGACACAAATGTGATTCTGTTTTCCTTTTTTCTTGCCGTTTTTACGGATATGGGTTGATTTACATTCTGGACATTGCATAAATTATTCCTCCTATTCATACTCTAACTCAGCAACGCCGAAATTCGCTTGTCAGAAAAATGAAAACGATCTCCCCCTCCAACAATTTAGCGATCGAGCTTTGGACTTTTATGATTAATCTAAATTGTGTGGCCGGTCTTTGATTTTTGTGTTACTCACCAATACAGACTCACAGCGTTCCCAATAAATTTTAGCAGCGCGATCGCCCTGATTCTGACGCCAACACTCGGAAAACAGCCGCGCCGCTTCCGCGAAATTCCCTTCCGAGTAAATTGCCCTCGCTTCTGCAAACAATTCCAGCGTAGCTAACTTACCCTCTTTAATTTCTAGCGGATCAGCATCAAACACCTCATAAACCGTTACTGCTTCGGATTTTCCCTTGACTTTTACCGTATCGAGGGTGCGGATGCCATACTGGGATGGATTTTTTAGGCGCGAGTAAGTTGGGTGGGTAATTAATAGCGCCACCCCATAATTTTTCGTCAAACTTTCCACGCGAGAAGCTAAATTCACCGCATCACTGATTACCGTCCCGTCCATGCGATTTTGACCGCCCACCGTTCCCAGCATCAAAGTTCCAGTATTGATGCCAATCCCAATCTGAATCGGTGCATACCCAAAATTAGCGCGATTTTGATTGTATTCAACGAGGCCCTGCAGCATAGCAATTCCGGCTTTCACCGCATGATCCGCCTCGCCGCTAAACAGCGCCATAATCGCATCGCCAATATATTTATCAATAAACCCGTTATTTTCATTAATGACGGGTTCCATGCGAGAAAGATAGGAATTGATAAATCTGAAATTATCCTCCGGCGTCATGCTTTCCGAGAGCGTGGTAAAATCGCGAATGTCGGAAAACAACACCGACATTTCCAACTGCACTTGGTCGCCCAATTCCACATCAATAATGCTTGATTTCTCTAAAAACTGGAGGAACTGATTGGGGACGAAGCGCTCGTAAGCTTTGTTGAGTTGGAACAATTCATCGGTAAATCTAATGCGCTCTGTTTCGGCTTTTTTACGCTCCGTGATATCTTGAAAGGCTACAATTGCATAAGAAATGTTGTCCTTTTCATCATAGATGGGAGTACCCCAAACCTCGATCGGGATAATCTTGTTGCCTTGGTGAATTTCCATATCATCTACCGTGGCACTTTCGCCACTCAACGCCCGCGTAGTGGGCAATTGTGCAGAGGGATATTCCTGCTCTGTTCCAGCTTGATAGAGTTGATAAACCTCTGGTAGTTGCTCGCTGGAGGCTTCAGGAATAACTCCTTTACCTAATAATTGAATAGCAGCTCGATTAATATAGTAAGGTTTGCCAGAAACATCCAGCACTGTCACACCTACTGGAATTGCTTCTAAAAATTGAGTGAGCCGGTTCTCACTTTCACGGACTTCTGTATAGAGTTTAGAATTTTGAATCGAGATAGCTGCTTGTCCAGATAACACTTTTAAGAGTTCCACTCTTTCTGGGGTAAAAGCTCCGGCTGTGAGATTGTTTTCTAGGTAAACAATACTAACAATCTGAGATTGATTAATCAGTGGCACACATAAAATTGATTTGGGCTGATGCTTTTGGATGTAGGGGTCGTTGGTAAATTGTCCTTCTCT
The DNA here is from genome assembly GCF_031383065.1 of Microcoleus sp. OTE_8_concoct_300. Classification (NCBI taxonomy): domain Bacteria; kingdom Bacillati; phylum Cyanobacteriota; class Cyanophyceae; order Oscillatoriales; family Microcoleaceae; genus Microcoleus; species Microcoleus sp. OTE_8_concoct_300. The sequence goes on from NZ_JANMZH010000295.1 coordinate 1,719, forward strand.
GCCAGCATCATCTAGTACCACGCTTTCTTGAGTGCGGGCCACATAATTGACAATTGCCGAGGAAAGTTCCTGACAATTTTCAACCTCGATTGACTGCAACAGGGTAACGGGATTGTCATCTATTTTACCTTCAGCTTCAATTAACAGTTTTCCCTGACTTGATAAAATTAGATATCCTCTTTGTGCCCCGGCACTTTCCATGAGAATTTTCATCAAGCTCGACATGAGCTTATCTAGCATTATTTCACCGGATATCGCCTGAGAAGCTTTCATTACTGTGGTGATATCTAAGTTAGAACCAGAACCCGTGGCTGTCACTGATGCCTTAGTTTTAGTAGTTTTTATTCCCGGTTGGATGGGCGCCAATAACTTCGGATATCGCGTTTCTAAATCCGTTACCTTAGCAGTGGCTCCCCATTGAACATAACAATAATATGCCTCAATCATGTAGGTTTGAGCAAGTTTTTCTTTGCTCCATTCCCAGTAGAATTTTGCTGCTAGTTCGTTAGCTAGTGCTTCTTCGTTGAGGAATTTATTTTCTTTGGCTCCAGAAATGGCGCGATCGTACATTTCAATCGCCTCAGCTTTATTACCCAATACCCGTTGCCGTTCTGCTTCAACCAAATACCATTTATGCAGATGATTCATGGGAGAATTTTGCGCCCACTGTTGCAGAGTAGTTTGATGGGTTTCCACTAAGCCAAGAATTTCAGTTTGCTCAATTGCTGGCTGTGCCGGAAAAAGTGCCAGGTGGGTGAGTGCGGCATAAAAATGAAAAATCGGAACAAAAACCGATCCCGATACTCCCATCAAATACAGTTTGACTTGGGTAATGTGGTCTAGGGCAGCCGTGTAATTCCCATAGCAGTAAGCAAGTAGCAGTTTGTAGATGTAGGCACAAGCGATCGCCGTGAATTCATTATCCTGATAGTACTTGGGAATCATCACCGTTTCATCGTAGGCAGTTCCTATTAAGCAATCCGACCGAATACGGGTTTCCCTCAAGTTCTGCACCGTCTGCTGAATCATATCCAAATAAATCTGAGCCGAATATTGTTTCAACTGCGCCATGACAGCCCTGTAACCTGCTATTTCTGGTTCCCAAGTATCCAGTTCTAGCCCACTGAAAAAGTTGGTATAAAAGTAAAAATTTATGTTGTAGCCAGCGTATAGAAAATCGCCCGTTTCCATGCCCGCAGTATAGCCATCTTTCAGCGTCGGTATCGTTGCCAAGAGAGATTCTTGGCGATGCTGCATCCAAGCACCAAACAGAAGCAGAATTTGGGACTTGAATTCGGGCACATTGAACCGATCAAGCAATGAAAGTGCCAATTTCCCAAAGCCATAGCCGGTTTCCACCTCTTCTAAAAAGGCACAGAACACCATCCCGTGCATCGCATACCCCACAGTCGATGCGGGTGCATTCCCAAATTGGAGCGATAAACTCACCATCGTGGAGCTCAGCAAGGGCAGTAAACCGGGCATTCCCAAGATCATCGCTCCCAGTAAAATTCTTAACAGTTGCATGGCTGCTTGAGTCTGGGAATTGGTCATCAAAGGTAGGTCAACGAGTTCCTCAATCTGTCTGTCCTGAAGTTGGCCCGCAAGGGTTTGTAGCGCTTTACTAATCAAGGCTTCGTTAGGTTCAGTCGGGAGTTCAACCCCTAATTGTTTTAGTGCCTTTATACCCACGGTGATAGCTTCTAATATCTTGTTTTGGGCTGTCCGTGCGGATATCTGAATTTCGTAAATTTTAACTTTGTCTAAAGTCGTCTGAGCATTTTGCAACACCTGTGCTGCCATCTGTTCCATGTTGTCAATATCAGCATTCAAATAGGCGACTTCGGCAGCAGCAACATAAAGATTTAGAGTCAATTCATACTGAGTTTGCCAGCATTGGTCTGTGAGTAAATTAATGCCTGTTTGCAGATAGACCATTGCCGCAGCGTAGGCGGTAGAATTTCTCGCCTTACATCCAGCTTTTAAGTTAATTTTTGCTAATATTTCCTGTTCATTAGCTTGAGTAATTAACTGTTTTCCTCGATTAAAATGCCCCGCAATATCGAACAGTTTTTCTTCTTTTTCTATTTTTGAGTAATTTTTTTGAAGTAATTGCCCTATTTTCAGGTGAGTTGCTTGTTTTTGGTTGTCTGGTATTAGGAAATAAGCTGCTTGCTGGACGCGATCGTGCAGGAAGTTATAAGTGGGATTGGTAATAGACTCGCTATGGGATCGATCCTCTGTTGGCATGAAGCATTTATAGCCTTCTGTAATAGGTAAAATGAGTTCTTCTTGTAATGCTCTCCAAAGTGCTGATGCTGTTTGTTCTGGTAATTCTTCGCTGACTATTGCCAATGTCTCTAAATCAAACTGCGCCCCAATACACGCGGCAAGTTTGAGAACCTCCTGAGTTGGGGCAGGCAACTTCTGCAATTGCGCCGCCATAAACTCCACCACATCCGAGGCGTCGGCAAATGTAACTTGAGCAATATCGCACCGCCACCTCCCTTTACTTCCCCCCTTACTCAGGGGGGACACAGGGGGGTCAAAGATAATTTGACCATCTTCATACA
>NZ_JANMZH010000300.1:0-32324 GCF_031383065.1 Microcoleus sp. OTE_8_concoct_300
ACGGGCAGTATCTAGCTTGTTTTGCAGAATCATTTGGGGAACTTCGCCGCCCAAACAAGCACTGGTAACAATTAAACCTTCGGAGTATTGTTTTAGTAGTTCTTTGTTGATGCAGGGGCGGGCAAAAATACCTCTTTCTGGCATTCCCTTTAAGTGGGAAATTGTGGTTAGTTTGACGAGGTTTTTATAACCTTGGGTATTTTTAGCTAAAACAACTTGATGGTATTTTCTTCTACCTCGAACTTTTACTTCAATGTCGCCGTTGACGACATACATTTCATTGCCAATAATTGGCTTAATATTTTTATTTCGGCAAACTTTGATTAGCTCGATCGCCCCGTACATCACCCCGTGGTCTGTAAGGGCGATCGCGGGCATCCCCAATTCCACCGCCCGTTCTGCGAGCTGCTGTAGCTGAGACGCCCCGTCCAGCAGGCTATAATCGCTGTGAATGTGCAAACCAACGAAGGACATAGGGATTTTAGATTTTAGATTTTAGATTTTAGATTTTAGATTCTACACCATTGGCGTGTCAAAGCGTAAAATCTCAAACAAAGCTTTATATCACTCTTGAGCTGGTTTGGGTTGGGGGGTCTAATGTAGCAGCGCATCAGTTCGCCACCCTCAGAAAAAACTTAGGGATTTTAGATTTTAGATTTTAGATTTTAGATTCTACACCATTGGCGTGTCAAAGCGTAAAATCTAAAACAAAGCTTTATAAGCTGTTCGGGATTTAAATTGTATGTCAAAAAACAATAAAACTCTTGTGGGGTGGGCGTCCCGCCCGCCCCGAATATGCAATTTAAATGCGCGACAGCTTATCACTTTTGAGCTGGTTTGGGTTGGAGTTCTGATCTAGCAGCGCATCAGTTCGCCTCCGCCGTATTTGTTAACAATTATCAATTGTTGAGTTACCTGTTCAAAGTTAGGCGTTAAAATGTTGGTGCTAGAGTTAAGCATTTGCTGTATTTTTTTAAGTACAAAACAAGGTAATTAAATGCTCACAATTATCAACTAGCTCTCGAAGAAATTCCCCCACTGGCTCAAACTATAGGCGAGCAGTTTAGCAGTTTGCCTCAAGTTGTAGCCGTCGTTTTAGCAGGTTCTCGAACCACTATAGTTACGGATGAGTCGTCGGATTTTAATTTTTACGTATATGTTAAAGAGGAAATTCCTGTTGACATACGGGAGGCTATAGCGATACAATTTTCCGATCGCATCGCAATCAACAATCAATTTTGGGAACCCGGGGACGAGTGGATAGATATTAACACTGGCTGCGGTATAGATATTATGTACCGCCAGCCCGAATGGATCGAAGAAGAACTCGATCGCGTCCTGGTCAAATATCAAGCATCAGTAGGTTATTCAACCTGTTTTTGGTGGAACATTCTGACCTGAGTATCATTGTATGACAGAGACGGTTGGTTTCAGCAATTTCAAGTCAATGTCGATCGACCTTATCCAGAACAACTCCGTCAAGCGATAATTGCCAAAAATTATCCGATTTTGCGCCACCAGATTTTTTCATTTCGCCACCAGCTAGAATCCGCTGTTTTGCGCCGCGATTCAGTAAGTATTATCCATCGAACAGCCGCTTTTTTAGGCAGTTATTTTGATATTGTTTTTGCTATTAATTCTATCCCTCATCCGGGCGAAAAGCGCCTGGTATAAAGGGCAACAGCTTTGTGTTCAAAATTGCCGGAAGATTTGGAGAGCCAGATTCACAGTCTAACTAATTCTGTTTCCTTACCTGCGGGCGATCGCCAAATTTTACAATGTCTTGATGGGCTTGTTGACAGTCTCGATCAATTGTTGATTGAGGCAGGTTTAATTGCTACTAATTCTATCGCTAACTAGGTAAGTGCAAAAAAAAACAGTTCCATATCGTAGGGTGCACAGTGCCCACCTCCCTAAATATCGATCGAACTTTTACAAATTTGCTTGTTCCAAATAACCTTCCAAATCTTTAATCCGTTCTTGTGTCACTCTGGCCCGGCAGTAACCGTAGGTAGAAGCAGCCAAAGTACCGCCTTCAAACTGCCCTTTTGCATAATCACAATTTTCATCTCGAAATTTGATCCAAGTACGCTGTGCCGCAGTCAATTTCTGCTTTTGTCTACTGCTGATTTTTGCTTGCAGTTGCTGATATACTTGATTGAGCTTACTGTCTGCGGCCTGAAACTCTTGAGTGGAACAGACATTCATGTCTAGCGTTGTTTGAGGATTTTTGCAGTCAGGCTGTTGGGCGACTTGTACGGGAATGTTGCTGGCTTTGCTGGGAAGCAAAAATCCGGCTGTCAACAAAAGCAAACTTGCCGCAAATTTTACGCAAATAGTGCTATTTTTCAATTAGTTTCTCCCTTTTTTAATATTTAAATTTTTTCGGCTGGCTGAGCCGATCGCCAAATCCACCAAGCCGCCGCCCACAGAGTAAAATTGCCGATGAGAGTCATCGCCGCTTGCAGGGTAACCATCCATTCTAGGGCTGGGGAGTTGTCAAAATAGTGCCATGTACAGGCACACATAGCGCTGACGAGAGCGGGCAGCATTCCGGCGGAAAGGGCCCACCAAGCTCGGTTTTGAGTGACTTCGCCGTAAGTCCAAATTAACCAGATGGCGGCAATCCACTCGACGACGCTAGAGACGTGAATAATCCAGGTGGGAATTGACAAAGCGTGCATTTTTTGTATGGTGAACGAAGATGAAAGATTTATCGATCGGGACTTACGCAACTGTCATATAAAGTATGATGCGTCATACAATTTTAGATTAGCGATTTGAGATTTTATGAGATTTGCGATTTTAGCTGACTGATGACGTAAAGCCTTGAAGCTTGCTGACAGTAGCATTTTTTTGGTGGTAGTATCAAATTTCAAATCTCAAATCTCAAAAAAAATCTAAAATCTAAAATCTAAAATCTAAAATAGTTAGATTCCCCATCACAAACAAAGAAAAGAGTAGAAATGCGAGCAATTTTGTGCGGCTATTACGGTAAAGGCAACGGCGGCGACGAGGCGCTGTTGGCATCGCTACTGCAAATGTTACCAGATGGCGTGACGCCGATCGTCCTGTCTGGCAATCCTGTCGAGACAAATCAGCGATACGGGGTAGCTGCGCGCGATCGCATGAATGCCTTTCAAGTTCTCGAAGCACTCCGCACATCCGACGCCCTAATCTGGGGCGGCGGCAGTTTAATCCAAGACGCTACTAGCATTGTGAGCCCTTTCTATTATGGGGGTTTGATGGGAATAGCGCAGCGGATGGGCTTAAAAACCGTTGCCTGGGCTCAGGGAATTGGGCCTTTGAAGCGCGAAATCACTCGCAAGTTATCTCAGCGCTGTTTTGCTGGATGCACCGCCGTCAGCGTGCGGGATAAAGGTTCAGCTACTTTACTTGCAGATTGGCAAATTCCCTTTACTTTAGCGCCCGATCCGGTGTGGGCTTTGGAGAATTCTCCCGTGTCGGGCTTGTGGGATTTACCAGCGCCCAGAGTTGCTGTTTGTTTGCGTTCTCACTCTACACTAACTCCCGCCCGTTTGTCAATCTTAACTCAAGCTTTAGTTGACTTTCAAAAAGCAACTCGCACCTTAATTTTGCTGCTGCCTTTTCAAGCGTCTCGCGACTTAGACATTGCCCAACATTTGCACGAAGCCCTGCCCAAAAGGAGCCGCATCCTCAGTTTAGACGATCCGAGAAAATTGAAAGGAGTATTCCGGGGAGTCGAAATGGCGATCGGGATGCGCTACCACAGTTTAATTATGGCAGCATCCGAAGAATGCCGCTGTTTTGCCCTCAGCTACGATCCCAAAGTCAGCCAGTTAATGGAAGAGCTAGAAATGCCGGGATACTTATTATCAGAATTGCCAGACGATCCTTATTTAATCAGCAAAACCTGGATCGAACACTATGCTAACGGCGATGCCTTATCGCCAGACAGGATAAAATTTATAGTAGAGCGATCGCTCTTTCACCGCGAACTATTGCAAACCGCACTCCAGCAGTCTCCGTAAGAGGTAAAATACCGTGACAGCCAGTACAGCCGACTTAAAAATTACCTGGGAAAAATTGCCAGACGACTTCATTTTAGACGAGGAACCTGTGGAAAATATCGACCAACCCTTGCTCGCTGCGGCCTTGCGAGAAATCTTAGAAATCGCGGGGCTAATAGTAGCAGGAATATTAATTGCCCCAAATATGGGGATTTGTGCGACAGTAGACAGCAAGCTAGTTATCAAAGCTCCAGATTGGTTTTATGCCCGCAACGTACAGCCGCTGGAAAATCCAGAAATTCGCCGCAGTTACACTCCCAATTTAGAAGGAGACATTCCGGCGATCGTCATGGAATTTTTATCAGCTACTGCCAACGAAGAATATTCTCAAATACAAGATTATCCCCCCGGAAAATGGTATTTTTACGAGCAAATATTGCGAGTGCCAACTTATGCAATATTTCAACCTGCCACAGGAAGGGTAGAAATTAACCAGTTGAATTCATCAGGAAAGTATCAATCACAGCACCCCGATCCAAACGGCCGTTATTGGATTCCTGGAGTTGGATTATTTCTGGGTGTTTGGTATGGCACAAAAGCCGAAAGAACCGGATATTGGTTGCGGTGGTGGGATGAAAGCGGCCAGATGTTATTGTGGGGTGCAGAAATGGTAGAAAGAGAAAGGCAAGAAAGAGTAATCGCTCAACAGCAAGCCGAACAAGAACGAGAACGATCGTCCATATTGGCCGCACAATTAAGAGCATTAGGCATTGAACCCGAAGCTTAAAAAATAGGCGATGCTATTCGATCGAAAATTATTGCCAGCAGTTCCACCGCATTCTTACTAAGAGGTAAAATACCATGACATTCAATCCAATGAAATTCAAAATATCCTGGGAAAAATTGCCCAAAGATTTCATTTTAGACGAGTACCCCCTGCAAGATATCGACCAGCCTTTGCTCGCCGCCGCCTTACGGGAAAGCTTAGAAATTGCGGGGCTAATTTTGGAGGGAACATTAGTTGCGCCTCATCTGGGGATTTGTGTAACTTTCAACGATAAGCTAGTTATAAAAACTCCCGATCTGTTTTATGCCACCAACGTACAGCCCCTTCCCGAACGAGAAATTCGCCGCAGTTATACCCCCAACCTAGAAGGAGACATTCCGGCAATTGTCATGGAGTTTTTGCCAGATAATCCTCCTAGTTATCAGGATGAATATTCTGCCAAACCAACTTATCTCCCCGGAAAATGGCATTTTTACGAACAAATATTGCAAGCCCCAATCTATGTAATTTTTCAACCTGCGATCGGAGCTTTAAAAGTATATCATTTGAATTCACCAGCAGACTATAAAAAACAGCAACCCGATGCAAATAATCGTTATTGGATTGCCGGAGTCGGGTTATTTCTCGGTGTTTGGCAGGGAGCAAAAGCCGAAAGAACCGGATATTGGTTGCGGTGGTGGGATGAAAGCGGAGAGATGTTATTGTGGGGAGCAGAAATGGTAGAAAGGGAACGGCAGCGGGGCGATCGACTAGCTGCACAATTAAGAGCAGCAGGTATGGAACCAGAGGCCTAATGCAATAATGAGCAATTTAAAATTGTCCCTCTGCAATTTAAGATTGCTCATTAATTTAAAAGTAGGGAACAGCATCGCCAAAATCAATATTTATCTGCGTAAATCCCCGTTAATCTGCCTTCATCAGCGGTTCAAAGTTACAACATTCAGGAGACAGCAAAATTGGCAAGAGTAAGAGTGCGGGAACACGTCAATCCCCTATCAATTAGATATCAAGCATCTGCTAGTCCCCCGGATTGGACTAAAATCTATGCCGACTTAAATTTACCGCTGCATTTAGATATCGGCTGCGGCAGAGGACGGTTTTTGTGGCACATGGCGCAAGTACAAACTGACTGGAATTTTCTTGGATTAGAAATTCGGGAACCTCTGGTAGAGGAGGCGAATCTTTGGCGCGACGAAAAAGCCTTGACAAATTTGCACTATTTGTTTTGTAATGCGAATAGTTCCCTGAAGCCGATTTTAGAAACTTTTCCCGCTGGCACTTTGCAGCGAGTTAGCATTCAATTTCCCGATCCGTGGTTCAAGAAAAAGCACCACAAACGGCGGGTGGTGCAGCAGGAATTAGTTAATGAATTGGCAATTTATCTGGGAATTGGCGGCGAAGTTTTTATTCAGTCAGATATTGAGGAAGTAGAAAGGGAAATGTGCGATCGCTTTTCATCTCACCCTAGTTTTCAACGTCAAAACGGCGACAACTGGCTAGCAGAAAATCCCCTACCTGTTGCTACTGAAAGAGAAATTGCTACTCTGAAACGGGGCGAACCAGTTTATCGAGCACTCTATCAAAAATAATGCTCGCTTTGGCAAAATCAGCTTAGTAATAAATGTTATAACTTACATCTTGCACCTTTGTTAGGAACAGGCAAGATGCCTGTTCCACAAAACTTAATTTTCTTGTGAAGCCGGAGAGCCCGTTAATAAAAGAATTATTCTTTGTTAGGAACAGGCAAGATGCCTGTTCCACGAAACTTAATTTTCTTGTGAAGCCGGAGAACCCGTTAATAAAAGAATTATTTCTAACTTAAACCCAAGACGCCAGCCACATCCTAATTTTCCATTCCATTTGCGACAAAGGCAGTCCCAAATAGATAGGCATCCAGAAAATAAAAGCACCCAAAACCAGAAAAATAATTGTTACCCCCATCCCTCGGAGTCGAGTTTGAGGGCTGTGCAGCCACCTGTCTGTCCACCAAGCAAGGGCTAAGGCTGCAAACACAGAACAGCCCATATAATGGTACAAAAATATGCAGCGAGTCACCTTCATCCAAGGCAGCAAATTAGCGGCCCAATTAACTATTAAATATAACGCCAGCCACATTTCAGCAGTCGGCGGAAACAAAATCGGCCGCTGCTGTTCTATCGTGTCAACAGAAGCCTCGCTGCGCGTTTGCAGCCACACCAAAATCCGGTGAACTAAAACTCCTATTACTAGCAGTAAAGCTAAGGTTGACAGCCACCAAAGGAAGGGATTTCCCATTGCGTGAACGTCAAAAATTGTCTTAGTTGCACCTTCAGGTAAAGGCGGCAAAACCGGATCTGGTTGTGCATTGTTGCTAGCAGTTTTGTAGAAGTAAACTATGGGGCGCAGCATCAAAGGCCAACTGTACCACGTGGAACAGTAAGGATGCACATCTGGGCCGCTTTTAATCCGCTGGTGATAAGTCAAAATTTCCGTTTGCATCTGCCAGAAATTGGGAGTTGGATTGAGATGCAGGTGAGGAATCCAGGATAGGCTGTAAACTAAAATAGGAATGACAGCTAGAGTTAAACCTACTTCTATAAAATTAAGTTGAGTCAGTTTTTGTACGGGACTTTCGGGAGGAATTAGAGCAGAATTTACCTCGCGGCTGTGTTCTTTATCTCCTTTTTTTCCCTGGATTAAACGAACTGCCCAAGCACAGATTAAAATTAGATAAGTACCGAGAAGAAACCACAATCCGTTCCATTTGATAGCCGCAGAGGCGCCGAAACCAATCCCGGCTAGTACGAGCCAAAGCCAGCGCTTTTTTCCTTTGGCTTCTACGGATTTTAAAAGAAATAACTGACCTAAAATCCCAAATAAAACTAGATAAATGTTGTTCAGTGCGTAGCGAGATTCAACTAAAAATAGACCGTCGCAGGCGGCAAACAAAGTAGCAAGAAAAGCGTAACTGTGGCGCCGAACTAGCTGATAAGCTAGGGCTCCCACAACTAGGGGAATAAAGGAACCTGTGAGAGCATTCAGCCAGCGGTAATCCCAAGGGGAAAGCAGGGAGCCAGCCATACTGTTGACGGCTGTTTTTCCGAAGGGAAGGTGAGTGCCGATCCAAATGCCGATCGCAATTATGTACTGGCTCAGAGGCGGGTGAGCGTTGAAAAAGGGAGTTTTGGTGAGATAATCGTTGGCAAATTTAGCGTAATAAACCTCGTCAAATACTAAAGTGTTAAATCTCTCTAGTTGCCAAAAGCGTAGAGTTAAGGACAAGAGGAACACACCGAGCATTCCCAGGGCAAAAACAAAAATTGATTTGTGAGAGTGTTTTTTATTGGGGTTCATAAAACATCAGAAAATAGTACATCCTAGATTTGGGGACGATCGCTAATTTAAAAATACTGAGTTGAGAATAGCGTAAAAATTGCAATTATGACTTTTAACCTTCGCGGAGGCAAACCCAATGCGGCCGATCGCCCTTGGAGGATGCGGCACTACGTGCAGCGGCGGGTGCGATCGCACAATATGCACCCGACGCAATCGGCACGCAGTCGGTCCAAGCGCACCTGACAAGCTGCGATCGACTATGATACCGGTTAACAAGGTCTTCTTTGAGCAGGTATTTATGAATCTTACGCTTTGGGTTTGGGGGCGTTACGGACTCGCTGTAAGTGCTCTGATTTGGCTAGGAGTCCCGGCGGTGGCTGCACCCAGCGCGATTAAAATTAGTCAAGGGGTATCGCAGCAGTATGGGGGAAATCCTGCGGCGGCTGCTGAAAGAGCCTTTACAGAAGGACTCCAACTGTTCAAGCAGGGGACGGCGGAATCTTTAAGAAAAGCGATCGCCAAATGGGAAGAAGCCTTAAAGCTGTATCGAGAAGCGGGCGATCGCCGTGGGGAAGCTCGCACCCTAACCTGGATCGGCGCTGTCTACTCAGCTTTGGGAGAAAAACAGAAAGCGCTAGAGTATTACAGCCAGTCCCTGACCCTGAGTCGGGCTGTAGGCGATCGCCGTGGGGAAGCCGTCACCCTCAACAACATCGGCTTAGTCTACGATGAATTGGGAGAAAAACAGAAAGCCCTAGAGTATTACAGCCAGTCCCTTCCCCTGATACGGGCTGTAGGCGCTCGCAGTACGGAAGCTCTCACCCTCAACAACATCGGCGCTGTGTACTCAGATTTAGGAGAAAAACAGAAAGCGCTAGAGTATTACAGCCAGTCCCTTCCCCTGTTTCGGGCAGTAGGCGATCGCACTGGGGAGGCTACCGCCCTCAAAAGCATTGCCACTGTCTACTATGAATGGGGAGAAAAACAGAAAGCGCTAGAGTATTTAAGCCAGTCCCTTCCCCTGTTTCAGGCTGTAGGCGATCGCACAAAGGAAGGTGTCACCCTCAACAACATCGGCTTAATCTACTCAGATTTAGGAGAAAAGCAGAAAGCGCTAGAGTATTACAACCAGTCCCTTCCCCTGAAACGGGCAGTAGGCGATCGCAGTGGAGAAGCCATTACCCTCAACAATATCGGCCTAGTCTACTCAGAATTGGGAGAACAACAGAAAGCCCTAGAGTATTACAGCCAGTCCCTTCCCCTGAGTCGGGCCGAGGGCAATCGCAGTGGGGAAGCTTTCACTCTCACCAACATCGGCTTTGTCTACGATGCTTTGGGAGAAAAACAGAAAGCGCTAGAGTATTACAGCCAGTCCCTTCCCCTGTTTCGGGTAGTGGGCGATCGCAGAAAGGAAGCTGTCACCCTCAACAACATCGGCAAAGTATACTCAGATTTAGGAGAAAAACAGAAAGCCCTAGAGTATTACAGCCAGTCCCTGTCCCTGAGTCGGGCAGTAGGCGATCGCCCTGGGGAAGCGAGCACCCTCACCAACATCGGCAGTGTCTACTCAGAATTGGGAGAAAAGCAGAAAGCCTTAGATTATTACAGCCAGTCCCTTCCCCTGTTTCGGGCTGTAGGCGATCGCACTGGCGAAGCTACCACCCTCAACAACATCGGCGCTGTCTACTATGATGGGGGAGAAAAACAGAAAGCCCTAGAGTATTACAGCCAGTCCCTTCCCCTGAGTCGGGCTGTAGGCGATCGCATACAGGAAGCTCGCACCCTCACCAACATCGCTTATGCCAAACGCGATCGAGGCAATTTTACTGAAGCTCTCACTAATATTGAAGCGGCTCTCAAAATTGTTGAAGACCTCCGCACCAAAATTGCCAGCCCCGAACTCCGCACCTCTTACTTTGCCACCGTACAGGACTATTACCAGTCATACATTGACCTGTTAATGCAACTGCACAAAACGCCATTCTATTCTGGTTATGATACCAAAGCTTTTGAAGCCAGCGAACGTTCCCGCGCCCGCAGCCTCCTCGAACTTCTGCAAGAAGCAAACGCCGATATTCGCCAAGGTGTCGCCCCAGAATTATTGCAACAGGAACGCAGTTTACAACAGCAACTTGATGCCCTTGAAAAACAGCGAATCGAAGTTCTCAATCGCCCAAACCACACTCCCGCCCAAGAAGCAGAATTAGAAAAACAGCGGCAAACTTTAATAGCACAATATCAGGACATTCAAACACAAATCCGCACCACCAGCCCCCGTTACGCCGCCCTCACCCAACCGCAACCCCTAACCCTGGCACAAATTCAACAACAAATCCTCGATGAGAATACAATTTTACTCCAGTATTCTTTAGGGAAAGATCGTAGCTATCTGTGGGCTGTGACTAAAACCAGCATCACCAGTTATGAATTACCAAAAGCTGCCGACATCGAGACAATTGCCAAAAACTTTCGCGATGCTGTCACCGCTCCAAGTTCCCGAGACAACCCCAATCAAGTCGCCCAAGCCAACGATGCTATCAGTCAAATTATCTTACAGCCCGTTGCTGCCCAACTCGGTCAAAAGCGCCTGCTGATTGTTGGCGATGGCGTTTTGAATTATCTTCCCTTTGCCGCCCTTTCGCTCCCGGTCAAGTCCGGTGAAAATCGGAATCCGCCTTTAATAGTAGACCATGAAATCGTGCTGCTGCCTTCTGTTTCCACCTTGGGAATATTAAGACAAAACTACAATGACAGACAACCTCCTAATCGGAGTTTAGCAATACTCGCCGATCCTGTTTTTAGCGCTAACGATGAACGAGTTAAAAATTCTTCTTCAGCCACCACTCAGCAAGCGGTAGAAGCAGCCAATCCCGGTTTAAGTCGCTCCAGAGGCGACAATAACGGACAGTTTAAACGTTTAAACTTTACTCGCAAAGAAGCTCAAATTATTCAAGGGTTATTCCCGGCTAATTCTCGCACTGAATCCTTGGATTTTGCCGCCAGTCGCGCCACAGCAACTAACCCAAATTTAAGCCAATATAAAATCATTCATTTTGCCACTCACGGTTTCGCCAATAGCGCTCACCCGGAACTGTCGGGAATCGTCATGTCGCTGGTAGATGAAAAGGGCAAAGCTTTAAACGGATTCCTGCGAATTACTGATATTTTCAATCTCAAATTAGCAGCCGATTTAGTAGTGTTAAGTGCCTGTCAAACCGGAATGGGGCAGAACATTCAAGGCGAGGGCTTGGTAGGATTGACACGGGGATTTATGTATGCAGGGGCTCAGCGAGTCGTGGTGAGTTTGTGGACTGTGGACGATGAAGGAACGGCTACCTTAATGTCGAGTTTCTATCAGGGAATGCTGCAAAAAGGGTTAACGCCAGCGGCAGCATTGAGGGCGGCACAACTGGAAATGTGGCAGCAGGAAAAGTGGAAGTCTCCCTATTATTGGGCGGCTTTTACGCTTCAGGGCGAATGGCGATAAATTTTAGGAAAAACAGTTATGATATCAAGTCCGATTAATTGCTGATAAAACCTATACGGGCATCGGGCATCGGGCTTGCCATCAACAACAGCCAACAGTCAACCGTCTTCCTTCATCCTTCATCCTTCTTTCTTCGTGCCCTTCGCGTCTTCGCGGTTCAATAATACTAATTCTTCCGACCAGAAAAAAGCAATTATAAAAAAAGCGGCTCCGCTTGTCGCAGAACCGCCGTCACAGAGGATGAAAAATCAAAACTTAACGCACAGCGCCCTGTACAGAAGGTGATTCAATTGTTTTCATGAAGTACAGCTTCACTAATTGCCAGCCGTTCGACAGATACAAAGGCAATTTTTGGAAGAACTGCAAGAATTTCGGAGTATTAGAAGCAACAATTGCAGTCAACTTCTGATTGTTCTTGAGGCAAACATCCAGCCGTTCGTAAAACTCGGGATTGTTCACGTCCAGCATGACGGGGAATACGCGGCCTGCTGTTTCGTTGGTCTTTTTAATCACTTCGATGTCGTATTCGCGAGCATCGAGTCCGAGCGATCGATAAAAACCGGCGCGCTGGATATCATTGAGATACATTGTCGCGAACACCGACAGCAAGAAGAAACGGCACCAAAGCTTAGCGCGCCAATCATTCAACATCTGAGGCTGAGCTCTCATCACCGCATCAAAGAAATCTCCGTGGCGGTTTTCATCCTGGCACCAATTTTCAAAGAATCGGAAAATCGGATAAATCTGGTCTTCAGGATGGGCTTTTAAGTGCTGGTAAATCGTGATGTAGCGCCAATAACCGATTTTTTCCGACAAGTAAGTCGCGTAGAAAATAAACTTCGGCTTAAAGAATGTGTAACTGCGGCTCTTTGTCAAGAAACCCAAATCCAGGGACAAATTAAAGTCCGAGAGAGCTTTGTTGAGGAATCCGGCGTGCCGCGCTTCGTCGCGGGACATCAGCAAGAAACCTTCTGCCAGCACTGGATTTTTATCCTTGAGCTTGCGTGCCAACTCTTTGTAAAGCAAGAAGCCAGAAAACTCAGCGGTGCAAGAGCGTTCTAGGAATTCAATGAACAATTGGCGCTTTTCGCCGTCGATGTGTTCCCAAGATTGCTCGAACTCGGCATCCCGCACGAAGTGGTTGCGGTTGTAGTCAACGCGAAATTCTTTAATAATTGCTTGCAGTTCAGCTTCATTTACCGAGATGTCCATTTTGGCCATCTCGTCAAAGTCTGTTGTGTAAAATCTCGGCGTGAGAATAGTTTCTTTGGCTGGGGCTTTCACTCCCGGCCGCAGTTCTTCAAAAGTCGGTTTTTTGAGGGAATCTACCATATGTTTATTTGAGTTCTGCTTATAACTACTCGCTTGTTTCTGTTGTCGGTTACCGAGGGCGAGCGATCGCCCCTGTCTCTTGGTTAACGGCCGGCCGCGCGATCGGCCTCGTTATACTTTACCAAGCTCTCGACCCTGGAAATATATTGCTGGCGTTAAGAATTGCTACGCAGAATTACTCATGGGCATGGGGCATGGGGCATGGGGCATGGGGCATGGGGAATTGGGGAATTGGTAGTAAATAACCAATAACTTCGGACAATGCACAAATATCTGCTGGTGTCAAACTGTTCAAACGCTAAATAGAAAGTACAAAATATAATTAGCGAGTCCAATCGTTAGAATAACCAAGCAGGACGGTCAGAAAATGAGCAATTTGGGTGTTAGTTACCTTTTATGGGCAGCTTGTTTTGTAGGCCCATTCGGACTCCACCGCCTCTACAACGGCAAGATTGGTACTGGTTTACTGTGGCTGTTTACCTTTGGTTTGTTTGGGTTCGGGCAATTGTTTGACTTGCTGCTGCTCCCCAACATGGTGGACGAACACAATGCCAGTCTCAGGGGCAAACTCGGCGTATCTCGCGAAGGTATACCGCTATATCCCGTCAGCGGGGCGATCGCCGCGACATACCCCAAGCAAACTCCCGACCAGTTAGGGGTTAAACTCCTGAAGGCAGCTTATACCAAGAACGGAAGATTATCTGTCACCCAAGGGGTGATGGCAACCGGCGCTACTTTTGCCGAAGTGGAAGAGGCTTTTACGGCAATGCTGAAAACGGGTTATGTCAGTATCGAGAACGATTCAGTAACTGGCGTCGTGATGTACCACTTTCATGAACTTTAGCTGGTGCGGGTGCCTCAGAATCGGGGATTTTTTCTGTGGATGGAGAGGCTAATCGCGCTCCGCACCCTACTACTTGATATTGCTGGCCGAACAGTTGTTGCCGTTTTTCGAGTAAGCTTTGCTGGCAAAATCGGCTAGAATGTTTGTTTGTCTATATAATCCGAAAGTATTTAGCGTCATGGCAGTCCCTAAGAAGAAAACCTCCAAATCCAAGAAGAATATGCGCAAGGCAACCTGGAAGCGCAAAGCTGTAGTGGCAGCTCAGAAAGCTCTGTCCCTGGGTAAATCAGTTCTGACTGGGCGTTCCAACAGCTTCGTGTATCCCGGCAATGAAGAAGAGGAGGAAGAATAGAAACGAAATACTGGGCATTGGGCGAACCCGATGCCCGATCGGTCAATCGATTTTAGATTTTAGATTTTAGATTTTAGATTGACCCCACGGATAAATGCGGGGGCTTGAGGATTTTCGATTTTCGATTTGGGATTGATTCCACGGATAAATCACGTGGCGGGTACCACCTTTGAAATTCGCTTGTCAATCGATTTTTGCTGTTGGTAAAATCAGCATGGCATCGCCAAAGGAATAAAAGCGGTACTGATGGTCGATCGCCTCTCGGTACAAATCCAACAGCCGAGGCCTTCCAATCATCGCACTTACCATCATCATCAAAGTAGAGCGCGGCAAGTGAAAATTGGTAATCATCCCCTCTACAACCCGCCACTTGTAACCAGGGTAGATAAACAAATTGGTCCGGCCGCAAAAAGGCTGCAAGGAAAAATCGCCGCTCGCCGCAGCGGCTCCCTCTAAAGCTCGCACTGCTGTTGTACCCACAGCAAAGATGCGCCCGCCTCTGGCTTGAGTTTCGCGGATTTTATCGACGGTGGCGGGGGGTACTTCCACCCATTCGCCGTGCATTTGGTGAGCCGTCACGTCAGCCACCTCCACCGGGCGAAACGTCCCTACTCCCACGTGTAGGGTGACAAAAGTTTTTTCGATTCCCCGCTGCTGCAAGCGACTGAACAATTCTTCGGTGAAGTGCAAGCCGGCGGTGGGGGCTGCGATCGCCCCGGGTCGATCGGCATAAACAGTCTGGTACTGTTCCGGCGCAGCTTGGGAATTGTCGATGTAGGGCGGCAGGGGTACGTGGCCGTATTCGTCCAAAAACTTCGCCAGACTCGCATCGGTGGGGATGTCAAACTCCAGCAGCCGCCCTCCTGTTGCGTCGTCCCTGGCGATAACTGTCGCAGTCAATCGACGATCGAGTACCTCCGCTTTGGGAAGGCAACAACAAGGACCTGCAGCGGCGTCCTCACTTGCTGGGGCGATCGGCTCAAACTGAATTTGTGAGCCCAACTTTAAGCGTTTCCCGGGTTTAACCAAAGCCAGCCAGCAGTTGTGCTGCCGTTCTTCCATCAACAATATCTCCACAGCCGGGCCGTTGGGTTTGCGCCCGTAGAGCCTCGCTGGCAGCACGCGGGTGTTATTCAGTACCAGCAAGTCTCCCGGGTTCAGCAAATCTGGCAAATCCCGGAAAATCCGGTGTTGCTGGCTGCTGGGAGAATCTACAGCCAGCAAGCGAGAACTGTCCCTCGGCACTACGGGATTTTGGGCAATGCGGGAGGGGGGAAGTTCGTAGTTGTAGCCGTCCAAAGACCAGTCAATCTCTGTCATCGAGTGAATTCCTGTACGATCGATCTGTTAACTGGGTAACAAATTGGGTAAAAACCCCCATCCAAAGTCGGGTGCTTTTCCCCTTGTGGTGGCGGGTATAGACCGCCATGATAGAGGTATAGCATCAGCTTTGCTCCAAGGATCGTTATGGAATACCTCTACTACATCGCCAATACTAGCCTTACTCTGAGAGTCGTGGATTACCTGCGCACGGCTCATCATCTTCCCTTGCAATTTATCACTGTTATTCACCAAATTGACGGCTGGGTGGTGAAGGTGAAAATGAGCCAATATTTAACTCCAGAAATGCACGGCGATTTTCGGGCTTTTATGAACGAACTCGGGATTCCTTACGATCCTGAAATTCGCTTGCAAATGGCACTTTGGAGTTTGGAAACGGGACAGTCCCCGCTGAGCGTGATGCGTCGCTACCAGGTGGCCGTGGTTTGTCACGGCAGGCCTGACCGCAAGGAAATTGAAGCGTTTCGCCAGCAGTTTGTCAAGGGCCTGGGATATTGCCCGGAAACTCTCGCCTAGACTGCGTACCAGATAAATTAACTGTTATGGCAGAGGTGAAGACGGAGAGAAGGGGAGACGAGGAGAGAGGGAGAAGGCGAGAGAGGGAGAAGATTTCACGCTTTTTTCTCGTCGGTTAAACAGGAAGAAAGAAAGGCGCGAGGGCAATGGCAAGTTAACAATTAAAAATTAGCGAGTGGCATTGCTTTGTGATTTTACCCTCTAATTTTTAATGAGATATTTTTAATTGCTGAAAGCCGATCGAATGTATTCTTGCAGGGTAAGGTGGTAGTTTTCTGCAAGGGCGGATTGAGAGTTTGCAGCAGTTAACGGTAATATTTGCTTAGTCTTTGGCCGTGAAGGCTCGCACCTGACTAGGGCGACATCAAAGCGACAAGAATTATGTGCTAAATCTGGACGAGTGCTTAAAAATATTTCGGCTGTTTGCCAAAGTTTGGCTTGTTTTGTGGTATTAACAGCGAGCATTCCACCAGCATCCCAATTTCCCCGGCGGCGAGTTTTTACCTCTACAAATGCTAATGTTTGGGAATGGGGAATGGGGCATGGGGAATGGGGCATGGGGAATGGGGAATTTTCGTTACCTCTGTTGATTTCGCTTTCTTCCTCTCTTCCGAGTGCGATGATGTCAATCTCTCCCCAGCGACAGCGCCACTGTCGGTGCAAGATTTCCCAGCCTTGCTGCTGTAACCACTCGGCGACTAAGTGTTCTCCCAATGTGCCGATATCCCGAGAGTTTGGGGATTGGGGGGAATTGGAGTGGGCCGTCGCTATCCTCTTCGAGGGCTTTCCTTCGGATCGCAACGCTTTCGCTAACGGGCGATCGCGCTTTCTGGTAGAATTCAATTCTGAACTGTCACGGCTGCCCATTAGGTTTAACTTATGAATTCTCGAATTCGCCAACATCGCAAAAATATTTATACTTTCTTGCTGAGTTTTGTTATTTTAGCAGTAATTGCCGCTGGGGCGATCGGCATTAATCCCGCACCGGCTTTCGCTTTGGATCACGACAAAGAAATCCTAGTCGGCGCTGATTTTAGTGGACAAGTTCTGACTGACGACAGTTTTAATAAAGCTAATCTTCGCAACAGCAATTTTACTAATGCAGATTTGCGGGGCGTCAGCTTTTTTGCAGCCAATATGGAAGAGGCAAATTTTGAAGGCGCTAATTTCACGGGTGCTACTTTAGATTTAGCTCGCATGATGAAAGCAAATTTAACTAATGCTATCCTTGAGGGTGCTTTTGCTTACAATACCAGGCTGGAAGGAGCTGTCATTGACGGTGCTGATTTTACAGAGACACTGCTGCGAGACGATATGATAGAAAAACTTTGTAAAGTGGCAAAAGGTACTAATCCGGTGACAGGTAGAGATACTCGCGAAACTCTTTTTTGCGACTATTAAAAGGCTAATTAAACCCAACTTACCCCGCGTGCGGGGTAAGTTCCATGTAAACTCTCTGGCAGTAGGGCGATCGGGCTTGAGCCACGGCCCGATACATGACTACAATTTCAGGGGAACCCCCAGAAAATCGAAGGCTTTATGCTGTAAACGAGTTGGCGTCCTCAGGTCGAAACTAACTGCAACACCTGCTAGTTTAGGCTGCATTCGACTTGAAAATATTGATATTTCTTACTCTAGTCAACCTCTTTACGGTTAACTAACGGAATTTAGTTCAATTGCTAATCGATTAGGCTACTTCAATGACTACAGAATTAAATAGTGGTTCTCAAAGATCGCCAAACACTCTCCATGCTTGGGGTATAGCAGTATTGCTTGTCGTCACCCTAATTTGGGGTACGAGCTATCCGGTTATCAAGGGAGCTCTCAGCAGTCTTTCTCCTTCTGCAATATTTGCAACCCGCTACGTAATAGCAGCGTTGCCGTTTACCCCCTATTTACGCTTCCTGAATTTTTCCCTGCTACGGGATGGAGTCTTCTTATCACTCATACTGTTTCCTGCATCAGTCCTCCAAACCGTTGCCCTTGAGACGACTTCTGCAGATCGTGCTGCATTCATTGCCAGCTTCAACGTCATCCTAGTACCTCTGCTAGGGCAACTGCTAGGTAGGCAGGTGTTCCCAAAAACTTTCCTCGCCGCAGGAATTGCCATCTTTGGCATTGGGGTGATGTGTTGGGAGAGTGAACAGCTAGTGATCGGCGATGTGTTGATCTTGGGCAACGCCTTCCTCTACTCGATCTACACTCTTAAGCTTGAGTCCACCACGTTGCGCCACCCCATTTTGCCACTCGCCGCGATCCAGCTTTGGGTGATAACAATATTTTCTTTAATCTGGGCCGCTCCCGATCTGCTTGCACAACAGGAGGCAATTGGCGCGAATCTGGGTATTCTTTTATATATTGGCTTATTTGATACTGCTGCTACGATTGTGCTTCAAGTATTAGCTCAACGATGGGTTAACGCTTACCAGACGGCGCTAATTTATACGCTAGATCCGATTTTCGCAGCGGTTTTCTCGTTTCTACTACTGGGAGAGAAACTTGGAATACGCGGTGTGATAGGCGCAGTTCTTGTAGTGGTGGCAATGGTTTTTGGTCAAAGCAAATCTCAGGACACTGAGCACAATGGCGAAATCCAGGTTAACGAGTCGATAGTCGCAGCGCTGCCAGATTCGGATACTGAGCCAATTAACGCTCCAGTGTCGCTTCAGAGTAACCTCGTGGAATTAGAATTAGATTTGTAATTGGTATTAAGAGTGAGGAAAATGGGTTTCGATATTTTCATCCAGCAAACAGAGAAAGGTAGAGGCGTTTTTGCCAACCGAGGCTTCCGTAAAGGTGAGACTGTCGTGGTTGGACGCCGAGTCGATATCTTGCCCGAAAGAACTACTCACTCCATTCAGATGGACTTTGACCTGCATATAGAAATAGATGAACCGGGATTATTGATCAATCATTCTTGTAGCCCAAACACAGGGGTTCGGAATAATCAATTCGGAGCCTACGATTTCGTGGCCTTGGTTGATATTCCTTCTGGAAGCGAGATTACCTGGGATTACTCTACAACAGAGTACAGTTTCATTGACATTCCCAAATGTTGTTGTGGCTCCACCGAATGTCGATCGAAGATCCTTGGATATAAATTTCTCCCTGACGAAATCAGGAAAACGTATGGTGAGTTTATCGCCGATTACCTCAGAGTAAGGGCACCTGAAACGGAACTTCCCCCCCGTGCTCTTAAAGTTCCTAGTATTGCCCCCATTCAGTAGGGCGATCGGGCTTTAGCCCCCGCCGGATACATGACTAGAATGTCAGCGAAACCGCCAGCAAATCGAAGGCTTTCTGCTGTAAAGGAGTTGCCGTCGTCAGGTCGAAACTAACTGAAACACCCGCTAGTTTAGGCTGCACTCGATTTTTAGCGATCGTCGATAAATTAGTCACTAACATCCGAAAACTTAAAACGGGAAACTTCTCCAAAGTACGCTTTGTTGAAGTTTTCCGTTTCGCCGGAGTGGCAGACAAAACCTGGACAACCACCGAACCAGACTCCCAAGGATCTAACCACTCGTCATCCTCGAACAACAACAATGCTAATGGCGATCGCATATCCCATCTAAGTTTGCTTCCATTTCCATCTTCTGGCGGTTTCGTTCGTACCTGATTTTGGTTCATAGTAGGGACTAAAGTCCTTAACTCCTAGAAATTCCCACTCCAAGGTAGGGATGTTAAATCGTAAAAATTAACTTGACGCAGCCGCTCTAATTCCTTGAGCCATTCTTGTTCGGCACAGAATAGTTTGTGATATTCTATAGCCTCTTCGCCACTGCTAGCGGTCTTAGCTTTTTCCCACATATTGAGGGCAATCCGGCGCCGCTTTATACTGATAATTTGCTCGATACAGGCGAGGGCCGATCTAATTACTAGAGGTGCGCGATAAACGTTTCTTTCTGAGAACTCGTTTAAGTGAAATAAATGCGAGATTTGATTGAGTTGATTGGGATATTCAATGAAGCTATCTTGCAATTTCAATATTAACTCAGCAGGCGCTACTTGTAAAGACATTTTGTGCAATATTTCTGCATTCACAATCTGGTGCCACAAAAATCTGTGGTGAGAAAGGCTAAACTGCACGTCTCTAGCTTCTATTGCTTCTCTGACATCTTGGCGGTATTCGGGACAGTGCAAATAAATCTGCAATAATTGCGCTTCTGCTTCTTCTAAAAGACTGCGGGCTACGGCAGATAAGCTTGATTTAGAGCTTTGGTTTTCGCCGCTTGCACGCTGCTTTTTATATTGTTTGGTCGGCTTCAGCTTGTTTCTAATTAATAGGGGCATTGTCAATGATTCGTCTTGACTCTGCCGCTTTGCCCAATCGCTGACTACTTGATTGAGCAAGTTTTCAGCGAGCATTTTTGTGAGTCGAAAATCTCCTTTGCTGAGAATTTCGGCGCTTTTTTGCAAATAATGTGCTAGCTGATTGTCGTCAGTGATGTTAGTTAATAATTTTATAATTTTTTTGGTGACTTGCTGGGAAGTATCGGCTTGCTTCAAATCTTGATTGACAAGCATTTGTTGCAGTTGCCAGTCGATCCACAACGGAGCATTTTCGAGCAATTCTCGATATTGTTCTGGGGAGTATGTTTTGAGGTATTCGTCGGCATCTTTGCCGTCTGGAATGTTGAGCACCCGCAGTTGCACTTCTCCTTGATAAGCGAGTTTTTCTATTTCTCCAATCGCGCGTTCTGCTGCTTGAGTTCCTGCTTTGTCGGCGTCGAAGTTGAGGATAATTTGTTTGGAGTCAGTGTAGCGCAATAACTGCCGCACTTGGTTTAAACTTAAGGCTGTGCCGAGGGAAGCGACGGCGTTGGAGATGCCGGCGGCATGAAGTGCGATCGCGTCAAAATACCCCTCTACAACCACTGCTCGATCGGCTTTGCTAATGGCTATTTTGGCTGTATCTAAGGCAAATAAAGTTTTGCCTTTATCGAAGAGTTCTGTTTCGGGAGAATTGAGATATTTCGGCTGTTCGTCGCCGAGAGCTCTGCCGCCGAAACCGATGACTCTGCCTTGGGTATCGCGAATGGGAATCATAATGCGATTGCGGAAGCGATCGTAATAGCCGCTGCCTCCTGATTTGCGCGGTACAATTAATCCAGCTTGTTCTACTAATTGCGCCGGATAGTTTTTCTGTTCTACCAAATAAGTGTAAAGTGCTTCCCAACCTTGGGGTGCATAACCTAATTGAAATTGTTGGATAGTTTCTTCGCCCAGCTTGCGCTCTGATTTGAGATATGCTAAGGGTTCTTCTCCTTGGGTTTGCCGCAAAGCGTGTTCGTAAAACTTGGCTGTTAGTGCTGAGATTTCATACAGTTGTTCCCGCAGAGAAATTTGGCGCTGCAATTCTTGTCGGTGTTCCGGTTCGACTGTTTTGACGGGGACTTGATAATTTTTAGCTAATTCTAATACTACTTCGCTGAAAGGGCGTTTCTCCAATTCCATGAGAAACTTAAAAGCATTGCCACCTGCACCGCAGCCGAAACAATAGTACATTTGTTTGCCTGGGCTGACTGTAAAGCTGGGAGATTTTTCGTCGTGAAAGGGACACAAACCTACGAATTCTTTGCCGCGTTTTCGCAACACGACGCGACCGGAAATAACGTCTACTATGTCGGCTCTTTGTTTGACTTCTTCGATTGTTTCTGGATGCAGCCGGGGAACTTGCATAGGGCTATTTTAGGCTAATAAAAATTATGTTTATTTTGAGCGATCGCACTTTAGTAAAGCCTCCTGACTGACTTTCCGGACTGGCGCACAAAAACTCAAGCGTTCCCGGTTTTTATACCATGGCTGATGGCTGTCACCAGGTTTTTTTCTAAAAAATCCGGTTTTTCCGTAAGGCATAACTTTATTGTAAGATATTTACACTAACTGTAAGGAGCATCGAAAATAATGCGAATTTTAATGATGGGCGGTACTCGGTTTATCGGGGTTTATCTTACTAAGATTTTAGCAGCACAAGGACATGAAGTGGTGTTGTTTAACCGGGGCAACAAGCCTGCACCGGTTTCGGGCGTGAAACAGATTCAGGGCGATCGCACAAATGCCGAACAACTAAAAGAAAAGTTATCGACGGTCGAGTTTGACGCTGTTTTTGACAACAACGGTCGCGAACTCAGCGATACAAAGCCTTTAGCTGAAATATTTAAAGGGCGGGTGCAGCACTTTGTTTACATGAGCTCTGCGGGGGTTTATTTGAAGTCGGATCAAATGCCTCATATTGAAGGGGACGCTACTGATCCTAAAAGCCGGCATTTGGGTAAATGCGAAACCGAAACTTACTTGGCTGAGTCCGGTTTGCCTTGGACTTCGATTCGCCCGACTTACATTTACGGGCCACAAAATTATAACGATTTGGAGGCTTGGTTTTTCGATCGCATTGCGCGCGATCGACCGATTCCGATTCCCGGTAACGGAATGCACTTCACGCAGTTGGGGCACTGTCAGGATTTGGCTAAAGCAATGGCGGCGGTTTTGGGCAACGAAAGGGCGATCGGGCAAATTTACAACGTTTCGGGCGATCGATTTGTCACCTTTGACGGTTTAGCCCGCGCCTGCATTCAAGCGGCAGGCAAATCCCCTGATGCTATTAAGATTGTACACTACGATCCGAAACAATTTGACTTCGGCAAAAAGAAAGCTTTTCCGATGCGCTTGCAGCACTTTTTTGCCTCAGTGAATAAAGCTGTCACCGAGCTTAACTGGAAGCCGGAATTTGACTTAGTTTCGGGGCTAAAAGATTCTTTTCAGAATGATTATGTAGTTTCGGGACGGGACAAAGCCGAGATAGATTTTTCAGTCGATGACGAGATTTTGAAAGCAGTTTAAAGTAAAATTAAAGTATGGTGTGCAGCGCGCACCATACCAATGTTTAGGGAGAAAAATAACATGAGATTTATCAATCCCAAAATTGATTTTGCATTCAAGAAAATATTTGGCTCTGCCCAGAGTAACGACATTTTGATTAGTTTCTTGAATGCCATACTCTATGAAGGCAGATCCATCATTGAAAGCTTAGAAATCCTTGACCCTTATCTTGCCCCTCAAATAGCCGGAGTTAAAAACAGCTACTTAGATGTCAAAGCGCTACTTAACGATGGCACATTTGTGATTATCGAAATGCAAGTTTTGAAGGTGCAGGCATTTGGGAAGCGAGTTTTGTACAATGCAGCAAAAACTTATGCACTGCAACTAACAAGGGGAGAATTATACCAGCAATTGCGACCTGTGATTGCTTTGACTCTCACAGATTTTGAAATGTTTAGCGGGCATCAAGATGTAATTTCGCATTTTGTCTTCAAAGAAAGAACTCGCCTGTCAGATTATCTACAGAATGACATTGAGTTAGTATTTGTAGAGTTGCCAAAATTCAAGAAAGAATTGGATCAACTAGAAAATATTACGGACAAGTGGATTTACTTTATCAAAACCACTGGCACTTTGGATGAAGTACCTCAAACAATGGCTACTGTTCCGCAAATTCAGAAAGCTTTTGAAATTGCCAACGAAGTTAGTTTGACACAGGATGAATTGAACACGTTACAGCAGCAAGAGTTCTTTGCTCAAGATCAGGCAAGTTCAGTGGCTGTAGGTCGGGAAGAAGGCAGACAAGAAGGCAGACAAGAAGCACAAATAGAGTTAATTATGATTTCGCTGAATCGCCTTTTAGATCAACTAAACCCCGATATAGAAAGGCGCATTCAGCAGTTATCGAGCGACCAATTAGAAAATTTAGTAAACGACCTATGGGGGTTTTCAAACTTGGAAGAGTTGAGCGGTTGGTTGGAAGATAATTCTCAATAAGTTGATAACGCACCCTACCAGTTAAATAAAAGTAAGGTGCGTAGTTCACAGACTAAGAAATATTAGGTAAATCTCATGCTTGGAATCACACTCAGCAATCGCTACAGTATTATCCGTCACTTGGGAGGCGGCGGATTTGCTCAAACTTATTTAGCTGAAGATAGGCAGCTACCAAGCAATCACCTCTGCGTCGTCAAGCAGCTTAAACCTCAAGCAACAGAGCCCGAAACTCTACAGGTAGCTAGACGTTTATTCGATACCGAAGCACAAGTTTTGTACAAATTGGGAAATCACGATCGCATTCCCCGACTTTTTGCTTACTTTGAAGAAAATCAAGAGTTTTATCTCGTTCAAGAATTCATAGAAGGTCACGATTTAAGTCAAGAAATTACGCCCGCTTCTCCTGGAACAGGGGGAGGAATGCAGGAAGATAAAGTCATTTGTATATTGCAGGAACTTCTCGAAATTTTAGACTTTGTACACCAGCAAAAGGTGATTCACCGCGATGTCAATCCTCGCAATATTCTCCGCAGAGATAGAGACGAAAAATTAGTTTTAATTGACTTCGGTGCAGTCAAAGAAATTACCACTCAAATCACCAATCCTCAGCCCAAAAATAGCTTGAGCGTGAGCATCGGTACTCCCGGTTATATGCCCAGCGAACAAGCTCACGGCAACCCGAAACTCAGCAGCGATATCTATGCGGCAGGTGCGATCGCAATTCAGTTCCTCACTGGCATAAATCCTCACCAAATGCCAAGAAACCCCGATACAGAGGAAATTATTTGGCAGGACAAAACATCAGTCAGTCCTGAATTTGCGAAGATTTTAGATAAGATGGTAAAGTACGATTTTCGGCAACGTTATTCTAGTGCCGGCGAAACCCTGCAAGCTATTAAAGAATTGAAAAATTCTTTCAGCGGTACAGTTCCTATATTGCCTCCGGTTGCTGCTGCGAAGGGGCGGCTCAAATCCCGAAAAAAACTGTATTTTAAAATATTGTCGATCGCCAGTTTAATTGGCATCAGTATTATAGCATCAATTTATGGTGTAAATACTTTTAATGCGGCAAATGCAACTGACCTGTACAACCGAGGCAATACTCTTTACAATTTAAGCCGATTTGAAGAAGCTCTGGCCGCTTACGATCGAGCAATAAGTCTCAGACCGGACTACGCGGAAGTTTGGCAGGAAAAAGCCAAAACTTTATATGAATTGAAAAAATATCGAGAATCGCAGTCAGCTTATGATAAAGCCATAGAATTAAAGCCGGAATACTTGGAAGCTTGGACGGGACGCGGTTATGCTTTGGAGAAGTTACAACAGTCTCAAGAGGCGATCGCATCTTTTGATAACGCTTTGAAAATCCAGCCCGACTATGCCGCAGCCTGGGAAGGCAGAGGCGATACTCTGTTAGATTTGCAGCGGTACGAAGAGGCGATCGCCTCCTACGAAAAAGCCGTACAATTTCAGCCTAACTTGTACCGTGCGTGGTACAATCGGGGACAAGCTTACCAAAAATTAAAACAGTACGATCGAGCCGTAGAATCCTATCAAAAAGCAGTTGCAATCAAATTCGATAATTATGAAGCTTGGTACAATGTAGGCAATGTTTTCCTAGAAATTAACAAAAATCAAGAAGCTTTTGAAGCCTACGAAAAAGCCGTGCGGTTTCAGCCAAATTTTTATCAAGGGTGGTACAGTAAAGGCATCGCTCTGCTGAAAATGCGGAGGCATGAAGAAGCGGTAGAAGCTTACGAAAAAGCTGTTAAATTAAAACCTGATTATTATCAAGCATGGTATAATTTAGGCTGGTCTTACCACGAATTGCGCAGGTACGAACAAGCAATTGAGTGTTACAGCAGAGCCTTAGATTTAAACCCGCAAGAATATCAAGCGTGGTACAATAGAGGAAATGCTCAGTACAATTTAAAGCGGTACGAAGATGCGCTAGTCTCTTACAATGAAGCCGTCTATGTCAAGCCTGACTACTCGGAAGCCTGGTACAGCCGCGGCAATGCACTTGTGGCGGTAAAAAGATACGAAGATGCGAGATCCTCCTATGACAAAGCAATTCGCTACAAACCGGATTACGGAGCGGCAATGGAAGCAAAAAAGCGGGCAGAAAGTCAGCTAGGAAGCAGCCCGCTAGAATCCCAACAACAACAACAACAATAATTGTTATTAGTCCCCCTCTGCTAGGACGAGAGTTTGTGTAAGCTGTTGGGCATCTTGCGTTGTATTTTTCGGGCGGGCGAGACGCCCACCCCACAATTGTGTAAGCTGTTGGGCATCTTGCGTTGTATTTTTCGGGCGGGCGAGACGCCCACCCCACAATTGTGTAAGCTGTTGGGCATCTTGCGTTGTATTTTTCGGGCGGGCGAGACGCCCACCCCACAATAATTTCATCAAAGTTGACTGTAAAATTTAGATGCGCCTCAGCTTAGTAGCGATTTCAAGATCGGAAAGATCGTGGGGGTAGGTTATCTTTTAGCGAACAGCGGGAGCAATTACGGTAACTCGGCGGCTGTCTACTAACATCGGCCAAAAACCTCGATCGCTCAATGTTTTTACTGCAGCAGTAGCGGCGTTTTGATCCGTTGTATAAGCGACGAATAAAAAGGGACGCTGGCCGTAGGAAGCTAAGCCTACTTGCGTGCCTAAGGCTTGCCTGACTTGGGTGGCTAATTCCGGTTGGTTGAAGTAATCTACTAACACTGCATAACCAGGGCCCAAGGGTTGGGGATTGAAGGCAAGATTGCCCGTTCGAGAATTGGTGATTGGTTCAGAACCTGGTGCTGGCTGAGGGTTGTAGACTGGCAAATTTTGGGGTAGCGCGGCTGCGGGCGATCGTACTACGTAAGCTTGCAATCCGACAACATCTTCGATGTATTTAACCCAATCGCTGGCGATTTGCGAGTTACGAAATCCGCCAACTCGCGTCACCGTGTCGTTGATATACCGACAAACTGTGTTGTTAGTATTTCCGGGGAAAGAGCGTTTTGCTCTTTCTTGCTGTTCGGGTGTTGGGGTGACAATTAACAGTAGATATTCGTCGGACTGGGGCGGTTGGCAGCTCGACTGAGCTTTAACAGAAGTCGATAAAATTGTCAAGACCAAAAGGGCTATCGAAGTAGCAGAAAATAGGGGTATAGACAAAATAAATTTGTACAATTGAGTCCTAATTTCTGTGAGTTGTTTTGTCGGATTTTGGGCAAGTTTATTCATGCTGTCTGTAGGGATGCAAGGGCATCGGGAATAGTTGGTGATGGTGCTTGAAATTCACCTGTCAGTACATATTCTAATCGCAGTTTCAACCAAGTGATGAAGACAGGATCGGTAGAAATAATAGCGGCGGCTGGCTGAGGGCATTTTGCTTTAACTTCTGCCATTGTCGGTGCTTCTAGGAAAGCGGGCTGTTTGACCAACCAGAAGTCTATTTGTTTTTCTTGTTCGTTGTAGTTGCGAGTTCTTTCTTTAAACACTTCATCTAGGGCTTCTTCTTCTAGCAAAAAGCGTTGGCTGGCTAAAACGTAGTAGTAGGTTTGCATTTTTCTCGGTTGTTAGGGGTTGACGGTTAGCGGTTAATGCCGCCTGTACCGACCAGTTTTGCTGGTCAGGGGCGGGTTTGCCGAGTTGCGGTCGTTCGAGAGTTCTAGACTCTTGTGCCGTTTACTTTACCTTATTTGCTGTCATCTTGGGTAGATGCAGAGCAAGTCGCCTCAGAAAAATCTTTGGTGGTGAGTGTTGGGCGAGTTGTGAGAGTTGCTGGTTGTTTGGGGATTTGGGCGACTATTTTTCGGGCTGGTGATTTTCGGGAAAATTTAGGTGACAATAGGAAATTAGATGGAATTGCAGGTTGAATAATTACCAATTATTGAGGCAATCTGAGGGCTGTTAAACGTGATTGGGAGTGGTTTGCATATGAAAAGTTGTTGGAGTGCGATCGCGATTGGTATTGCTTGGTGTCTGGCTTGGGGCGATAAACGCGAACCTCAATTTGAGATCGGCGTGTTGCAGGAAATGCGACGGGCTTTGAATTCTGGGGAGGAAGTGCCGGAAAATGTGAGAGAGATTGTCGATCGGGTTCAGAAACTTCTGAATATTCCCGAAAATTTTGCCCAAGGAGACTTTCCTGAAACAATTACTGACTTGCGAAGTAAATACCCAGACTTGTGGGATGTGACTGAAAGAATTAGCTTAGTGTACGGCGGTGCAACTAAGATCAAGCAATATGTGTTTGAAGCTGCCAAACTACCAGATATCCGAGGAGCATCAGCACTATTAGATCAGATTAACCTGATTGACTTACCCGCACTTTTTGGTCGAGAACCAACTGTATGTGATATATATCCTGATTCACAAGATTGCCAAGAGGCTAGAAATTGGTGTCAACAAGTCAGGCAATGGTTAGATACCTGTTATTTAGAAAATGCGAATTATCCTAAATTTTCCGAAGTTCTAATCCCAGAACTAATAATTTACTCTACGGGTGGCAATATTCTAGCTTTCTGTCCGGCTGCTTTTGTCGATGAGCTAGCTAATGCGATAGAAAAGCGATATACAGAGAGGACTTTAACTGCTAATTCCTGTGCTGTAGGTGAAAAATTTAGGCTTTTAGAACTTCGCTTTGGTTTATTACGCGATGAAAATCAGCCTTGGTTAGATTGGTATCTTCGACAAGACGTACACACTAACCCTCTGGTAGAAGCATACTTTGGTAGTTCGCGAGATAAACAAAGCAAACAAAATAAAACTTTACAGCAGCTAACTCAGGCTTTTCAAGACCGCAAAAACTTTAACGAGTTAGCAGGCAAGCTAGCCGCGCTTTTCCAGCAACGGCGTAATGGTAATGAGGGATTGGAAGTTAATCGAAGCAGTCGCCGCTATCCTGCAATGTATGAAACCCATCCTTATCTCATACGGGATGAAAATGAACATCGTTCTGCTGTGATTCTAGAAGACAAGTTACCGGGAAGACCTTATTTATCAGAATCTTTAAGACGCCAACGAATTATAGGAGATAAAGCCAAAAAAGAGCAAGAAAGTCAATGGTATCAGGATACAGAAATAGATAAAAACTGGCAACCTGGGTTTGTTGAAAGTTGGGTGAGTAAGTTCAAGCAATTTTTGCAGGATTCTGGACGCTGGCAAGACTATTATTTAGGTATTCCTGAAAACCGTGTTATGGAAGCGAAACGACTTGAAGAAATTGGTAAGGCATCCCGTTCAGACCAAATCTTCCCTAAGCAAAACTTACTGAAGTATTCCATAACCAGTAGTAATGGTTTTGTTGGCTATATCTCTGCTGATGTGAATAATATGGGGGGTTATATCCAGAAACAGATTAAAACCCCCCAACAATATCAGCAATTCAGTCAGGATGTTTTGCAGGTTATGGAAAGTGCTGTTTATACAGCGCTAGTCACACATCTTAATCCACGTCGCTTGGAAAATTTAACTGAGCCAGAATCCATAAATCGTAATGGCAAAATTGTTCATCCTTTTGAAATACTAGCTATTGGTGGAGATGATATTCTACTAATAGTCCCAGCGGATAAAGCATTGGAAATTGCTCAAACTATTGGCAGCGAATTTGAGAAACAACTCGCGGAGGTAAGAAACGGACTCTATGGTTTACCTGAAACTCATGATGATCGGTCAGTCCATCGCTATCAAGTAGAAAGTGTTAAATCAAGCGGATGTAAGCTGAGTATGTCTGTTGGAGTTTTGATTACTGATTACAAAACTCCTATTTATTACGCTCAAGGACTCTACGGTCAATTATTGAAATCTGCTAAAGAGCAAGCTAAATCCTTGAAAGAGCGTGATAATTACTATGGAGGTACAGTTGATCTATTAACAATGAAGTCTGTGACAATGATTTCGTCGAATGTTAAAGAATTCCGCGAACAAGGGTTAACTAAAGAAATAAGAAGCTCTAAATTTAAGCGGTATGCTGCTCCATATACACTGTACGAACTGGGCGGATTGATAGAGGCAGTTAAGGCGTTGAAAGTTTCTGAGTTTCCGCGATCGCAACTCTACCAAATTCGCAGCTTACTAGAACAAGGCAAAGAGACTGCCATCCTCAACTACCGTTATTTCCGAACTCGCCTAAAAAGTCGCGAACAAAAAAATATTCTCAAAACATATTTTGAAGAACCTTGGTGTCAAGCCAAGACAAACAATGGAAATATCGCTCCCTGGATGTTCAGGGAAAAAGCCTACGAAACAATATGGCAAGATTTTGTGGATTTATACCCTTTTATTGATGAAACAGATATGGCATCAGCAAATAAAAAACCTGTAACTACAGAGGCTAACTCATGATTTATCTACACCAATTATCCAACTCAGTGGAAACCCTACCAATTTTAACGGCTGTAATTGATACGGCTTTGTGTGTAGGTGCGGGTGGTTCATCTGGCAGCTTGGCAGACAAGCCAATTGTCCGTAATGCCGAAAAAAATTTACTGATTCCGGCCTCTCAACTTAAAGGTCGCTTGCGTCACGAATGTGAAAAAATTGCTAGAGGTTTGGGCTGGTCAATCTGTGAATCTCCCAATCCTCAAACTATGTGTGCCCAAAGAGCAGGTGTGCCAGGAAATTTTGAGCGTGAGGAATATGAATTTACAGATGCAATCACTGGGGGGAAAAATCATCACTGCTTAATTTGTCAGATTTTTGGTAATCCAGCATTGCCATCCCGTGCAATTTTTGACGATTTAATTTATACTGAAGATCCCGATAACTTGCCTACGGAAGTTCTCCGTCCGGGTGTCACAATCAATCGCTACCGTCGCACGGCGGAAGACCAAAAACTATACTTTTTAGAAACCTCTCCAGCTAATGCTCAACTGAGATTTGAGGGCAAGATTCACTTACAACCGAAACTAAAACCAGACTTGCCAGATTACGCCAAGGTATTAATTTGGGCTGGCTTAAAACACATTACAGCATTGGGGGGAAGTAAATCTGCTGGGTTGGGATGGCTGCACTGGGCGGAAATTCATCCTTTGGAGGTTGATCTAGGAGTTTGGGATTTTCTGGCAAAAGGACGGTTATAATGAAACGTATTCGACTAGAAATTAAAGCATTATCTCCTCTAGCAATTGGTCGTCAGAAACCAGGAGGTTCAGTTAGTGAGGCTGATGACTATATTCCAGGTTCTGTGATTCGAGGTGCGATCGCCTCTCAACTCCTGCGATTATCTGGTCATCAGTCTACGAATTTAGCAGAGAATGGCGGTGACTTTCAATCTTTGTTTTTAAGCGATACTCCAGCAATTTTCCAAAATGCTTATCCTGTAAATCCAGACATTAATCGTCGAATTGATGGCATCTGGGTGTTACCTGCAACTGCGCTTAGTTCTAAAACAAAACCCGGCTTTACGATTGAAAACGGCAATGGTGTTTTTGATACTTTAATTGACCGATTTTGTGCTGAATGCTACGGTCATCTATACGATCCAACTTGTCCAACAAATGACGGGGGAAGAGTTGAAGCATATACTTGTTTCTACAGCCAAGTTGGTGGCAACTATTACAGTCATTCGGTTAGCAAACGTTTACTGACGAGGGTGGGTATTAATCGACGGAGAGGTACCGCAGAAGAGCAAATATTATATGGTATTGAAGTTCTGAATGAGTCTCAAGATAAAAAGCAGAAACCTATACGCTATTATGGGTCAGTTATAGTTTCAGATAGTTTAGGAGATGCCCTCTGTCAATTTATCAACGATCTTAGAGAAGATTTCCGGTTGGGTGGTTCGACTTCGCGGGGACTAGGAAAAGTCGAGATTACAGCTAAAACACTAACACTAGAAAGTAAACCACAAATAAAGACCCGAATTGAGCAGTTCAATGCAAAGTTCAAAAAACGTTGGGGAGAATGGAAAATTTTTGGTAATCCTCACGAGGAATTGGCAGGCGATCGCACTTATTTCACCATAGATTTACAATCAGATGCTATTTTGACGGAACAATGGCGACGTACTACTGTTATTTCTCCAGAGATGTTATGCCAATTTGCAGGTGTAACTGACTCATCGTTGCAACTTCATGCAGCTTATAGCAGCTATGACTATAGATCGGGATGGAATACAGCTTGGGGGTTGATGAAAGATGTGGAGTTAATTACTAATAAAGGTGCTGTATATCTCTTCAGCACTACTCAAGAAGATACCTGGTTTAGAATGGTAGAATATCTGGAAATCAGGGGTGTAGGGGAACGAACTTGTGAAGGGTTTGGGCAAATACAAATTTGTAATGAATTTCATCTAGTGTTTAGGGAGAGAGCCGTATGACCGTATTAACAGAACAACAAAAAGAACTCAAAGTTCAGAAAGGAATTCGTGATTCAGAAGATGAGTTAGTAGAAGCAATTCAGAAATTGTTAGATGACCGCTCATCTTATGGCGACTTAGAAGAGTCTCAATTCCGCAACCTAGTACGGGTTTCTGATACTACCGACAGTCCTGAAGTCATTAAGAATTTTATCCTCTATCAAGTGGGTCGCGATCGCAAATGGGGGAGAGG
>NZ_JANMZH010000311.1:0-18342 GCF_031383065.1 Microcoleus sp. OTE_8_concoct_300
TTGGTACACCGCACGTCTATCCCGTGCCAGCGAATTCCCGCCAGAGTAATCACTTGAGCGTCCGTGCTAAAGACCTCACCGGACTTAAGAACTGCCATTGCTCGCTTTCCTACCTGAGAGTCAACAAAGCGGCTCACAAAAGCATTGTCTGTCGCAGAGTGAGGCGGCTGGATATCCCCATAACAGCGCAAGGCCGCCGGGTTTTGCAGCAGTGGCACACCTTCGAGGGTGTACAGCGAAACCATCAGTGTGGTGTGTCGGAGTGCTTCGATCGATCGCAGGGTTTCCGGTTCGATGCGATCGGCGGTTTCGACCGTACCCTCGACCAGCATTGCCAAACGCCCGCTGTCAATCCTGATGCCAGAGCACCGACAGCGGACAGAAACAGGCTCACCGCCCGGGTAAAACGTCCACTGCTCACAGAAGGTTTTGCCTTGCTCAAACTGCTGTAGATAGCTCTGCCAGAGAATCCGAGTAGACTCTGACATATCGCTAAAGTTGCGACTTATGAGCTGCTGCTGCGTCGAAGCATTCCACAGGTAAAAGGAGGCTTGGTTTGCCCACCACATTTGCCCATGCTCAATATCAAATATCCAGATCGGGTTTTGCAACAAGTCAAAGGCTTTGAGGTGGACAATACCCCCGCTCAGGGAACAGGCTAACTCTGGTTGCAGACAATTTTGATGATTGACTCTTGGCGCGCTTTCTTTCTTAATCGCAGTTTGATTCGGTTCTGTTTCGAGTTCCGGCGGTTGATTGAAAGGCAGCACCGGGCGGTGAGATTCCAAGTGGCGCATCCTCAACCCAAGCTGCACTGCAAGGTGTTGCAGGATCTGAACGTCGAGAGATTCCCACTGACGCGGACTTTGGCATTGATGAGCAATCAAAAGTCCCCAAAGCTTCGGAGATTGCTGCTGTTTGCCATCTAGCAAAATTGGCACAACTACATATGCCTGAACCTGGATGCGATCGAGCAATTCGACATCACAAGCTTGAAGATGACCGCTGTGAATATCAGAAATGCTGCTCGTTTGTCCCTGGCTGTAACGCTCTATCCAGGTGGCTTCAAAGCAAGGATCATAAATCTGTTTTCCTAGGATTTGCGGCCACTGGGCATCAACCGATTCAGCAAATACTACGCCATCTCTATGCGGTAGGAAGCGATAAATAATCACGCGATCGGCTTGCAGCAGCACCCTGGTTTCTTCTACCGCACATTGCAAAATTGTCTCCAGCTCCCCGAACTCGTTGAGTTGAAGTGCTATTTCTGAAACTTTTTCTATGATTTTCTCTAACGACCAAGAGAAAGTCTGTTTTGTAGACATCTCCATGTTCCTTTTTTTGTCAAGCAATTTTCTACTATTCTAGCCCGCGATAAATAAATATAATAATTTGTATTAATTCGTAGCAACTGGTTGTTGTGTTGAGAAACTAAACCCACACTTTATTTGGGATAAAGACTTTTTTAAACTGCTACATTTTTTTTATGTGACTCAGCCAAAAAATTATGTTTTTCCCACTATATTTTGCTGATTGTACGGCGTTTTTTTCTAATAATTTATTTAATTTCTCCAGTATAAACTAGAAAAATTGTGATTTATTTAACTAAATCCTAGGCAAAATAAAAAAAATCAGCCTCTATTTTTATTAAAGTTTAATAATTATGGTGTGGACTTTAGTAAACTAGATAAAACTAAGTTTCCCCCAAAACCTGGTCTTTTTACCAAAAGACGCGTTGCATTCCTTGACAAAAGTAAAAAAAAACGGTTTCTTGGATGTGTATTTTTGGGAAATAGGGATAAGAGTTATTATTGTTATATCGTTTACGGTTGTTTCGGAATGATTAAACCGCAGAGACCGCAGAGGGCGCTGAGGAAGAGAAGAGAGAGATGAATAATTCCGATACCAACGGATTTGTTATTATCTATTTACCGCCAAGTGGCTAAATCTGATATGTCAGTAAAATATAGCCAAGCATCTCCTAATTTTTCGTACACAATTAGTAGTAATATCGTTTCCGGTTGGATGGGAATGATAAAGTCAAAGTCAATAATTCGATATTCCCCACTCCCCACTCCCCACTCCCCATTCCCCACTCCCCATAATTCCGGTGTTACCGGAATTGATATTAGAGTGCGTCGATGACTGATTGTAAAGTTGAGATTTTGCCCGAAACGAGAAAAAAAACGCGGTTAAACCTCGTAGCAACCGGAGGCAGAACCCAGCCTCTTGCTGGAATAAAGACCGCATATACAAACTACACAGTTAATGATCGTAAACAGGATTGTCTTTAGGACTAATTAAATTCAGCAACTTTTGCTTGATCTGAGCATCGAATACTTCCCATTTCAGCCTTGCATAATCGCTGTTCTCATTCCCGGCGGAAAGAAATCCCACGGGAATTTCAAAACCTCCTGCTTGACTTCGGCCACCGCCAAAAAAGCGTCCTTGAGCATCTTGGCCGAAGGCTTCTTTAATAAATTCGTCGGGGTCGAGAGTAAGTTTATTAGTTCGCAGCGAGCCAATTACTACTTCAATCTCCTCATCTTTGTCGTGAACAATTGCGTAAACAACGGCTGTGTGTACGTTCTCCTCTGTTACTAAAAAGTCCGCCGCTTGGGGAATAGAATCCCGATCGTCATAGCGGAGGTAGCCGATGCCGGCAATCGAAAAATTGTTCTGGACGGTGCGGTGTTTGAGCGATCGCTCGATCGCGTCCATCACCCACTTAGAACGAGACGACTGTAACACTGCATTCAGCAACTGCGGATCGTAAAACCGACTCAAATAAGCCGCCGCTAAAAAGTCCTCCTCCTGAGCTTGTCTGAGGGCGATCGTATCCGATCGCAAACCGTGCATCAAAGCTGTAGCGCACTTGACGTGCAGGCTGACGCTGCTGTCGAGATCTAGCAGTCCAGCCTGTAAATACTCGGCAAAAATCGTGGCTGTAGCGCGGATTTGAGGGCGCAAATCGATAAATTCTGCGTTCATTTCCCCCTGCAAATTGTGATGATCGATGACGGAGGCGATCGGAACTCCCGCCGCTAAAATAAACTCGGTTAAGCTACAAGTCGTCCCTTGGTTGTCGATGAAAGCGCAGCCCTGAAACACCGACAAATCCTTAGTTTTTACTGTTTCCAGCGTCCATCGCTGCAACGGCAATCCTGTCAATTTAACTAAGGCAATATTTTCTTGGTGGCTGAGGGCGCCGGCGTAGATAATCTCGCATTGGATATCATACTGTTCGGCGATTAATTTGTAAGTCCAAGCGCTTGAAAGTGCGTCGGGGTCTGGAAAATCTTGCAGCAAGATTATCTGGCGAGTGCCTTTGTGCCGATCGAACATCTGGCGCAACTGCTCGACTTTGCGATCGTGCAATTCCTCGCGGAGACGGGCGCGATTGTCTTCGGAAGCAACTTCGGCTTTGCTGCGCCGTTTCCCAGGCGCACTCACTTCGGCTACAACCTCGCTGCTGGAATCAAACTCAACTTTGCGGTTGCCAGATACTCCATCGGAATTGGTAAGGGAATGGTCTTTCATCGTGGTTAAAAATTAACAATTTAACTCTTGAGGATTTGCGCGACATTCGCTCTTAAACCCCGATTCTTTGTAGAGGCCTCGTTGTCAAAGCCAATACTTCTTACGAGAAACCGGATTTAAGAGCGTAAATTCTATCTTTAACTTTTTAACTCGTGCCGAGAGTGTGCGTTGCCCGGAACGAAGCAATCTCAGAAATCACAACCTCCGCAAAAAACCCCCGCGCTTGCGCTGACAGGGGTTTTAGAGGCCAATTACATATTTTTGCCATTCTTTGTGCATACCGCTCTTAACGTGTTTAGTCACTTCAAAATAAAGACCGCTGTGAGGTTTCCTCGGGGGATAGCGCAGCGGCATTCCCGCTTCTTTTGGCGTGCGGCTGCCTTTATTGACATTGCAGCGCACGCAGGCGGTGACGAGGTTTTCCCAAGTGTCGCCTCCTCCGCGCGATCGGGGAATCACGTGATCCAGCGTCAAATCGTCCCCGGTATAACTGCAGTATTGACAAGAGTGCGCGTCCCGGTGCAAGATGTTCCGGCGCGTAAGCGGAATATCCTTATAGGGAACTCGGACGTAATGCCGTAGTCGGATCACAGTTGGTAGCGGGAAATTTGGCGCAATAAATTTCCCGTTGTGTTCTACCTGTTCTGCTTTTCCTTTCAGCAACAAAACTACCGCCCTTCGCCAATTGGTGATGTTAAGGGGTTCGTAGGAGGCGTTCAGCACCAGAACATTGCCCATCGTTGATTATTAAAGAGAATATTTTTCACGATGGTAACACAGGTTTCCCTTTAGGTGGGGCGGGATTGCCAAGAGCAAGGATCGCGCAAAAAACGCTGAAAAACCGCACCTTTACCCTCTACCTTCGCGCCGGAGCCCCCTGTGGCTGCACCTATTTTCTGCAGTCGGTGTTTGTCAGCGAGCATTTTTCCCTGAGTTTTGGCCT
This sequence comes from Microcoleus sp. OTE_8_concoct_300, assembly GCF_031383065.1. Lineage (NCBI taxonomy): Bacteria > Bacillati > Cyanobacteriota > Cyanophyceae > Oscillatoriales > Microcoleaceae > Microcoleus > Microcoleus sp. OTE_8_concoct_300. The sequence goes on from NZ_JANMZH010000311.1 coordinate 4,484, forward strand.
AGATGAGGCCAGTGTGCGATCGCAAAAATTTGCAGAATAAATTTTATTTTTTTCCCTAAATGCCTAATCTTCCCGGCAAAAAGCAGTCTAACTTTTTAGAGTATTAGTAACCTTAAATGAAAAAGCTTATTACTGCTCATGGAATTTCGGCTCTTAAAGTCAGCTTTTAGCGCGTCAATTATTGCCCTTGTTGCTCCGATTTTAGGAAACAGTCCCGCCTTTGCCCAAACGCCTTCATTCTTCTGCGGCGCTGCTGGCGGCTACCCAGCTACAATTGCTGTCCAACAAGGCAAAAATATTCCCGTTATTCTGTGGCTAGCTGATAACTATTTCAATGAATCCGGAGAAGACGCGATTACTCGGTGCACCCGAGTCTCGGGAATTCTCAACAACTCGCAACCGCAAGGCAACTGGGAGAATATTATCACATCAGGTGCATCTGGCAGCGGTCAACTAATTATTTGTGCAGCTAATTCTCAAGACGGTTCCTGTAGATTATTATATCAAGTACCCAAAGGGCAAAATCCCGAACAAGCCCGACAAGAACTCTTAAGAAAAGTCAAAAATCCTAATGTAAGTGTTTCGCCTGTTAAGGTAAATTGATAGTCATCAGTAGGGACAGGACTGAACCCATTAGTGTCAACTTAACGTTAAACGTACTACGGATCTGCTGTCTGACGATTAAGGCTCGATCCCCCCTAGCCCCCCTTAATAAGGGGGGAACAGGAATCTTCTCAAAGTCCCCCTTCTTAAGGGGGATTTAGGGGGATCTAGACTGGGTTAAAAGCAAGATTTCTCACGGGTTTCAGTCTTAAGTTGACACCAATGGACTGAGCCTAAGTCCTACTTGCAGATTATTGACAGCACACGACCCAGGCTAAGTCCCTATTTGCAGAGAGTTGAAACTCTTGTAAAATACTTCGGTTGACTGATGAAAAAATTGCAGCTTTGCTTGAGCAATTCTTCTAACCCTTCAACCTGCCTCAGCCAGACAGTGCCGTTGCTTCCAGCTACAGCAATTTGCTTTCCGTCTCGACTCCAACTGACACTAACAACATTCTCCTCAAACTCAAATTGAGCAACCTGCCGCCCCGCTAAATTCCACAGCCGCACAGTCTTGTCAATCCCCACTGTAGCAAGCCGTTCTCCGTCGGGACTAAAACTAATCGATTTCGCATCAAAATGCAAGGTTTGAAATTCCTTAACTAATGCTTTTTCTGACAGATTCCACAGCCCGACTTTGCCATTCAATGTTACTGTAGCAAAGCGATACTGGTATGGAGCCGGACTAAAACTGATCCCAATTGCCTGAAGGGGCAGTATTTTTTTCAGCTTTCCCGACAAATTCCAAATTCGCACTGTAGATTGCCCATCTAAAGTCGTTAAAAAATCTCCCTTTGGGCTAAAATTAACGCTTCTCACTAAGCCCTTGTGACCAGGTATTTGCACGCTAGACGATATTAATTTTGGCAGTTTTGACAAATTCCAAATTGCTGCATTGCTGTCTATTCCTGCCGCAGCTAACAGCTTTCCTTCGGGACTAAAACTGATGCTGGTAACAGAGCCTTGAATTCCTTTCAATTGAGAAAAATTTTTTCCTGATAAATTCCATAATTTAACTGTGCTGTCCCTTCCTGCGGTCGCTAAAAAATTACCGTTTGGGCTAAAGTTTACCATATTAACTGACTGCTGCAAAGCTTTCCATTCAGCAATTATTTGCCCTGAAAAGTTCCAAATCCGAACTTTATCATCTATTCCTGCGGTTGCTAAGATTTGCCTGTTTGGGCTAAAGCTGACGCTGGTAACTGCACCTTTATGAGCTTGCCAATTTATCGGGTTTGGCGGAATAGATGAGGTGTTTACCTGCTGTTTTTTGCTAATTTTATCAAGAATTATTTGTAAGGCTAACAGCGGTCTAGTTGCCGGATAGTCTTCTAGCTTATGCTTGTTCTCAACCAAGCTTTTTAATTTTTTTCCCGAGGCGATCGCCCTCAGTAAAGCTTCTGATAAAGCTTCGCGGTTTTCGGTCTTTTGAGATACCGCAAACAGTAAAGCATCGCTGCCATTTTGTTCGATTTCAATACTTGCTTGTGCTAGTCTAAACCGCTGGTAAGCGAGAGTTGAAAAGCCGATCGCCCCCACTAACGATGCTGCCAGTACCGCAGAACCGATGCCGATCCACTGTTTGGCTTTTTGTTTGGCAGAGTTAGCTTCCCTCAAAGCTTTTTCGGCATCAGACACAGCTTTTTGGGTTTCTAGTGTAGCTAAATGCAGCAGTTGATTTTGGTTGCTCAAAATAACTTTCTGGCTGGCAGTCAAAAACTGAAAATCTTCGTTTCTCAAACTTTTTCCTGCCGCCCACACTAATGCTGACTGCAAATCATCCCCTCGCAAAAGTTGGGAATTATCTTCACAGCTAGAATTTAGCCAGAGTTTGATAGCTTCCGAGTAAGGCGAGAGTTTTTCTAATTTTTCTTCAATTAACTCTTTGTTAAATACAGCTTCATAAATAGGATTAGAAATTGTTAATTTTTCCCCGTGCTTAACGATTAATCCGCTCAATCGCAGTTCCATTTGTTCGGCACTGCCATCGGGGACAATTTCAGCTTTCTCTAAAATTTGCTGATACAATCCGAGTCTCCTGACAATGCGCTGGTTTTCTTTGAAAAGCCGATCGCGAATTGTGGACAAATGTTCAGGCACATCTTGAGTTTCCCAATTCTCCACGATTTTCAAGCGCACTACCTTCTCAACCCACTCTTTAGAAGTGTTAATTTTATCTTTTTCCTCCCCTTGGCAAGGCGCCGCTGGATTTTCCCCCCCTTGGCAAGGGGGGGCTGGGGGGGGTAAATTCGGCATTAATTGTGGGTTTTCCAGCAGGAGTTTGCACAGCTTTTGAGTGAGGAAGGGTTGCCCGCCAGTCCAATACAATACTTCTCTCAAAACTTCCTGAGAGCTATCTGTCAGCTCTGCCAACCCCGCTGCTAGCGGTTGAGCTTCTGTTTCGTCAAAACCAGTTAATTCGATCGCCTTGCCAATATTAAAAGGGGTATTGCTGCTGGCATTTTGCTCGCGGCACAAATCCGTCGGCGATGCTACACCTAAGAGGGCCCAAGTTAGGCGATCGAACTCTGAATTGTTGGCGCGCTTGTTGTAGCACGATCTAATTAGCGCTAAAAAATCGTCCGCGGGAAAATCTAGGGCGAGAATGCTGTCGATTTCGTCAATAAAAATGACAATATTGCTGGAAATGTTGGGTAACAGTACGGTTTCGATGAATTCGCTCAATCTTTGAACCGGGGTTAAAAAATTGCGATCGCGCCACCAAGTCCGCACGTTGACAATATCCGACAGGTTAAAGTTATTTTCGAGAATGCGTAGCAAACCAGCATACCACTGTTCAGGAGTGACGCCGCGGTGGCCAATTTCCGAAATGTCGATCGCAGCACAAGCAATTCCTTCATTTGTCAGCCGCTGAATTGTCCGCACCTGCAAGCTAGATTTGCCCATTTGCCGGGAATTCAAAACATAGCAAAATTCCCCCGCCTTTAATCTGTTATATAAATCGTCGTCTGCTTGCCGCTTCACATAATTCGGAGCGTTATTGGTGAGACTGCCGCCGACTTGATAGTAACTGGGCTTTGTGGTAAAATTCATAAAATCAAAAAGAACCTTCGGCGGTTTAAACCGCTCAAGAGTCAAACGAAGTCTCTCTCTAAGAGACTCAATAATTGATGGGTTATTATAATTTTGTATGATTAATTGTACCACAATAAATGAATATACTTAATTAAATCTCAGATACAAATGGCTAAAAAAGTTGCTAGATGAGCATTTTCCCTTCTTCCTTCTCCCTGACATCCGTTACATCCGTTATATCCGTTACATCCGTTACATAATCCGTTGCCGAACTTCCTTCTTCCTGACATCCGTTATATCCGTTACATCCGTTACATAATCCGTTGCCGAACTTCCTTATTCCTGACATCCGTTACATCCGTTACATCCGTTACATCCGTTACATCCGTTGCCGAACTTCCTTCTACTTACAGCATGAAAACTGATTGGACTGGATATCACCACGACAAAGACCAGTTAAGAGATGAAATTTGGTCTTTGCTGAAGCAGCAAGCCACATCTATTGGCGATCCGTTGGGTCATATTCCCAACTTTGTCGGTGCACAGGTGGCGGCCGAAAGATTGGCAAATTTACCAATTTGGCAACAAGCAAAAACGATTAAGTGCAATCCAGATTCGCCACAAATTCCGGTGCGATGGCGTGCTTTGCAAGAGGGAAAACGCCTGTATATGGCAGTACCGCGCTTGACAGACTATCGCTGTTTTGTTGAGTTAACTGCTGAGGATTTGCAGAGGCAAAATATATCAATTGCCGAAAGTGCGATCGCCCGCCAAGCAATCGCTTGCGGAAAATTGGTAAGTTTTGCAGAAATGCAGCCAATTGATTTAGTAATAGTCGGCTGCGTAGCGGCAGGGCGCCACGGTGGAAGAACCGGGAAAGGTGCAGGATTTGCGGATTTGGAATTAGCGATGTTGCAGGAATTTGGGTTAGTACAAATCGATACGCCAATTGTCACAACAGTGCATCCTTTGCAAATAGTCGAAGATTTGCGTTTACCAATGCAAGCTCACGATTGGGCGCTGAATTGGATTGTTACTGCTGAGGAGGTAATTGAGACTAATACAAGTTATCCGCGTCCAATTGGGTTAAACTGGGATAGTATACGACCGGAACAGTTGGAACAAATTCCAATTTTGCGAAAGTTGAGAGAGCAATTAACCCATAACCAATAGCTTTAAATCAAAATCAAGGCAAAAGAGCATCTACAGCGATCGCCCCAATTTCTATTCCTTCAATAATAATCGGTATAACAGCCGATCGCCCGAAATCCAACCTTTGACTGTAATCTGGCTGCTCAACTTCCACAAGAGGTTGAGAGTACACCTCAACCTGTTCTTCCACAAGATTCACAATCCAATAAATGGAAATTCCAGCGCCGGCATAAATCCGTTTTTTTACAGTTCGATCGCGCTGAAGCGTCGTATCTGATACTTCAATAATAAGGGCAATATCTCCAGCACCCGGATGGCGATCGAGATACTGTCGCGTATCCCCTCGTACAACCACTATATCAGGTTCGGGTTCGCTGTTAGATAGCGTTATCGGTTCTTGGGAATCAACATACCACCCCGCAGGTAAAATGTTCTCTAAAGCTGTTCTGACAAGACGAGTTGTTGCTCGATGCGGTGGATTTTTGGGCATTTTGAAAACCAGCCAACCTTCCAGCAATTCTACAGAGTCATCATCGGTGAGAATGCCAGCTTGAATTATCGCATGATACTGCTCGATGCTCAAGCGCCAAATCAGATCGTTCGGAATTGCTGCGACACTTTCGACGGGCGACATAACTGTATGGGCTAGTTGATTATTGTCTTATTTTACTGTTTATTTAACGAACCGCGAAGGCGCGAAGGACGCGAAGTAAGAAAGAAGAAGAAGAGAAAGAAGGTTATTTCATAATCTATCTACTTTGCGGTAAACACGCGCCATGCAATGAAAGCAGTAAAACCTAGATAACCAAACACGGTTATCCAGTCTAGCCAATTATCGGAAGTTATCAAAAAAATATCGTTCATGGGTATCATTCACCTGATTATTAATTACAGAAATTATACCAAATCCTCGTTAGTTATCCCCATCTCTCTCTTCTGGAGACTCTGCGTACTCTGCGTACTCTGCGGTTAAATCATTCCAATGCAACCGGAATTGAGATGACTAGCTTTTTGGGATAATTATATTAAGTTTGTTTAAGATGTGCCGTATGCTTCCTCAAGAAATCTAACAGTGCTTCCGCCTGTGGGGATGGCTGTAAACTTGCGTAAGAATAGCGATACAAACCTCTGCAAATCAGAGATAACCGCGTTGGGAAATCAAGGACTGATGGGATATCGACAATCACATCATCAACTGGTGGAATATCCCCTCGCTGACAATATACGGCATAGCTAATTCGAGGCGATTTAGCCCGACTGCTGCTGCGGCTTCCCCAGTGAAAAACGTATTGATCCCAGCACGATAGAGTACCAGCTTGTGTCGGTAAAGCCCGGATATCTTCCAAGGCAAATTTAGTAGCTTTTGTCTTGAGATTTTTGATAGCTTCCGCATACTCTGGATCGCGGTTTGCCGGAATCATGTACATACATGAATTGAGGGGATTAGCCTCAGTAATTGTCACCCAGATAGTAAGCACTGTCGGCATACCGTTGGAGTCTATAGTATTTTCGTACTCGGCGTCGCGGTGAGGCTCAAATCCTTTGCCGCTGTCAGAAGTTTCTATGTAATAAACCCAAAAATTTGGAACTAGCTTGTAGCCGTTTCCCAAAATTCCTGTCAAGGTAGAGTTAAAGTAACCAAATGCTTGATAGAAGACATCGTAGACGAGGGCAAACATTGTCGGAAACCCTGCTTTTCGGACATTTTCTATACAGTCGCGCATCTCCTGAATAGTCGCAGCAGGTATTACGCTAGGTGTTTGGAAATAGCCGTCTTCTCGCAGTTGCAGCCTGTACTCGTCAATTTCTGCTTTTTGGATTCCCGACACTTGTGAAAAGCCTTCAAATGGTCGAGCGGAAATAGTAGAATTGGGGTTGAGCCCGCGCCAGTAGTTAATATCTTCTGCTTGTGGCAGAAGTGGAATTAATTTATCTAAGTCAAGAGACTTTCTCAGAGTGACGTTTTCTTCAGTCATAGATCCTATTTTACGTTGATACTGCACAGGGGAAAGCCGGAGGATCGCTCTTTTGCGATATTTGTGCTGTTCTTTCCCCCTACTGCTGATTCTACGTCATTAACGAGCTAAAATCTACAATTAATTAACTCCCCAATTAGTTTTAAAATATTGCCGGTACAGTTCGCACCTCGGAACGCACTCGTTCCCCTGCAACTTCACCAACCCCAAACTGTCTAATTTAAACGCCTGCATTGCCTTTAATGGCACCGGAGAGTCCGCCGCCACAATCTCTCTCATCCCCTGCGCCAACTCTGGATATTCTTCTAAATTCCACAATTGCCGGCGCAAATGGTCGCTGTAAATTCCCGCATCTGCGATCGCAGTTTCTTTTAATTCATCGAGTGTCAAATCCGATCGCGAAATGTGATATAATGCAACTCGCACTAAATACGGATGTCCGCCGACAATTGCCATCAATTTTTCAACTTCTGCCTCCGACCAATTCAAATTATGCCGCGCTGCTAAATCTTGTATTTGCTGATAGTTTAATTCTGGCAAATCTACGGGCAGTCCGACGTTGAAAGGCGATTGATTGATGTTCATTGGGATGTAAACTTCGGTGGAGTGAACTACAATTAATCGCAGTTTTTTCCAGATGTCGCGCCGCTTCGATTCTTCGTGCCACGCCCGCAGCAGTCCTAAAAAGTCTTCGGCAATGTCGGGATATTGGAAAACGCGATCGATCTCGTCTAATCCTAAAATTAAAGGACTGTCGATTTGCGGCAAAATGTATTTTTCAAAGTAATCTTTGCAGTTGACTTTGCTGCCAAAAATCTCGTCCCAATAATCGTCTAATTGATTGGGTAAGTGCAACTCGCGGCCGACGTAAGCGCAAAACCACTTTAAAAATTTATCTAAGTCCGCGAATACGGCTTTATCTACTAACTGAAAAGTTAGCGGCACTGTGCAATAGCCTTGACGGGCTCCGTGATGCAAAATTCTTGCCATCAAGGAAGTTTTGCCCATTTGTCTCGGTGCTTTGATTCTAATTAATGCGCTGGGCTGCACAATAGTTTGATAGCAGCGTTCTTCGATGGGCGGGCGTTCTACATAAAATTGAGAAGCGACATCGACTTGTCCTCCCGGTAATTCCGGTTCGGCGGCGGGTAGAGGTATTTCGTCGCTGCTAATTTCTAATAGCTGTTTTTGTGTTGAATCTTCCGTTTGTTCTGGGAATAATGCGGGTTTTTCTGCTAGCAAATTCAGAACTTCTTCGATAATAATTGGAGTGTCGGCGGTGGTTTTCCATTCCCTCTGTTTGATGCGGTACAGATAGCCCCGCAAGTCGTGATTTAGAGGCGCGTTCAGGGGAAAGCCGACGCGGATGGGGAGAATTATTGGTTTTCTGTCAGGGCGGGAGTCTTGTAGTTCTTTTGCTTGCTGAACTTGATATGTTAGTAGTTCGCTTTGGTTTCCAGTTGGCGGCAACAGTAGCAGCAAATAATCGCATTCTTGGAGGAAGAAATTAATTCGATCGAACCAATTATCTCCCAATCTAATATTATTTTCGGCTGTGAAAACTGTATGACCGATCGCGCTTAAGGCAGTTTCTAACTGTTTTCCCAACTCGCGATCGGGTTCTGCGCTGCGATAACTGACAAATATTTTAACAATTCTGCTGCTGCTGGCTGTTTCCCCCGCAGCCGACAAATTTTCGGGCTCGTCAAAATTTTCCGATTCCTCAAGTTTAGCCGATCGGTGGTCGCCATTCGCCAGAGTCATCTCAAAAGCCGCGAACAACTGGCGAATTTTACTCAAATCCGCACCTTCTCTACCCTGCTTAATTTTGCTGACTGTATCGGCACCGACGCCAGACTCAGCCTCGATTTCAGTCAGAGTACCTCTAATGTTATGTCGGTCAGACCATTCTTGGAGCGCCTCGTTAAGTTTCTTTAAGCCAGAGGCAGTGAGAATGCGACCGCGATCGCGTTTTGACTTAAGCACTTCGCTTGCACTGAAAGGGAAAGGAATCTAGGAACTTTAACGCCTTAAGTTCCTATTTTAGGCGATTTTAAGGGAGATAGTCAGCCAGCCGGAATTTAAGAAATTTTACGGTCAGAGGTTTTTTGGGCGATCGACTCCTGAAACTCTTTCCGGATAACGGCTTCAACTGTTGAAGATATATTAGGATCACAAATTTTTCTTAACTCCCCAATCTCCCCCGCTAATGACCGCTTAACTTTTTAGAGTAGATACACCAAGCAAAAAAGGAGCAGCAAAATGAGCAAAATCTTACACAGACTGGCAATGGCAGCTTTAGGAACCGCCGCCATTTCCACAATTAATACACTTAATAATTTAACAGAAGCATCAGCTACTGCAAAATTTGATGGCGCAGAAATTAATCAAGAGGGAGTTGGGTCAGTAGGATTACCTAGCCCGTTCCATAAATAGTCAAATTCATTCATTTAATTAGGAAGAACTTATGAAATCTACACTTTCCTCACCTACAGCTACCGCGACCAAATCTGACTTGGTTGATGTTGAGGCGATCGATGCTTGTACTGCACTTGCGTGGGTTGAATTGGTAGCATTAGATGCCAGCGAGCTCACGGGGGATGATTGGCTCGCTTTGTGCGATGATATAGATAGCGGGGAAATCTACCGCTGCTGGTTTTTGTGGCGCGATCGCGAAGTAAGCGGTAATTGGGAAGCTTACGATCCTTTGAGCGATCGCCGATTGGTTGCTAAAGGAAAAGTGTTTCTCAAAGCCGCGATCGACTCGCTCGAAGATGCTAGAAATCGGGATCTCGCACAACTTTAATTCATCTAAGGCGAATATAATTAGCGCAGATCCAACAAGAATTCGGCGCAGAGAATTCACGGCTACACACACTTTCGTCCGCCTGCGCGAGACTGGAAGAAAAAGGGGTAATAGCACCGGATTTGATAGAAGCCCCGAAAACCAAATATTCTCAAAAAAAATAATAAAAATTACGGCTGCGAGCCAAAGTTGACTGTATGATGCTATGTGGTTCGCCTCGAAAGCGGTTGAGAACACTGTTCCCGCCGCTTTCTCGTTGCCGCCGTTAAACTCTTTCTCTTCAAACATGACTCCAAAACTGCGATGGCTGTTGCCTGCTTTAATTAGTGTTTTGTCGATCGCCCTGCCTGCAAAAGCTGATACACTAACATCTTGGCACTTCGATGCCAGCGAAAACCAACTCAATTTAACAACAGATTCAGGAGTTCAGCCCTCCGTCAAACTAATCGCCAATCCCACCCGCTTAGTAATTGATTTACCGGGCATAGTCTTGGAATATGCCGAAACTCCTCAAAGTTACAACTCAGCTATTCAACAAATTAGAGTCGGACAGTTTGACACCGAAACTACCAGGTTAGTGATACAATTAACTCCCGGTTATAAGTTAGACCCGCAAAAAGTCCGAGTCATTAGAGAATCTTCCACTCGCTGGTCGTTTCAGTTGCCGAATCCCGAGCCAATAGCGGGCAACGAGTTTTTTCAACCAACAGCTATTACCCGGATAGAAGAAAAACCAGGTCAAGTTACGCCAACTGTTTCTTCAGCAACTCCGAGAAATTATGCCGCTGATTTGGAGATGCGAACAGGTTACGAAATGAGCGCAATTAAGCCTCAAATCGAAAGTGCGATCGAACAGTATAGATCCCTCAGCGCCGGAATGTTTTTTCTGGATTTAGATACAGGAAACTATTTGGATATCAAGGGCGATCGAGTATTTCCGGCTGCGAGTACCATCAAATTACCGATTCTGATTGCTTTTTATCAAGATGTAGACGCAGGCAAAGTTAGCCTAGACGAAACATTAGTTATGAAGTCCGACTTAGTAGCCAGCGGTTCTGGAACTATGCAAGACGAACCAGATGGCACTCGGTTTAGCATCAGAGAAACCGTAGATAAAATGATTACCATCAGCGACAATACAGCCACCAACATGATTATTGAACGTTTGGGGGGAATTGCTAAACTCAACGAGCGTTTTCGCACTTGGGGATTAACTGATACGAGAATTCGCAATTGGCTAGGCGATTTTCAAGGAACAAATACAACAAGTTCTGTGGATATGGTAAAGTTGCTGGCGATGCTGTCTCGCGATAAATTAGTTTCTGAATCGAGTCGGGAACAAGCATTAGAATTACTGCGGCGTACAACAACTAGAACGCTGCTTCCTTCGGGTTTAGGGGCGGGAGCTGTGATTGCTGACAAAACCGGAGATATCGGCTTTGTAGTTGGCGATGCTGGAATTATTGATATGCCCAACGGTAAGCGTTATTTAGCAGCAATTTTTGTAAAACGTCCTTACAATGACCCGATTGTGAGAGATTTTGTGCGCCGAATTTCGCGGATTGTTTACAATTATTTAGACCAACCTGCGGCGAAAGCATCGAATTAAATCATTTCCTCTTCCTCTCATTCGCAGGCAGAGCCTGGGAATGAATGCCAGGAGGCTCTGTCTCCGGTAAAGTGAGCTTCTTTTGTATGAGATGTCATTACTTGCTAGCAACAGCCATCAAATACTTCGCGTGAATTTCGACCTCTGTCACCAAAAATTCACTAAAGCTTTCATGGCTTTTAATGAAAGAAATTTGGTTAGTCCCTTCGCAGTATGAGTAAGTCGGGGGATCTGCGCCTTCGGATACTCTAAAAAAGCTAAATTGATAGCCCTGGTGCATCAAGAAAATAAAGGCATCCTCTGGTAGGGATTCAGGAAAATTATTTTCCTGTAATAACTCGACAGCCCACTCCTGAAGTTGAGGTATATGATTCAAAAAACAGTCCGACCCCCGCAAGAATTGACCAGCACTACGCCCCATAGATAACAGAAATTCTTGATAGGCGCGGGGCAGAGAAATCCCCAACTGTTGCTCGATAGCCATTACCTCATCGCGGGTACAGCCTACAAGTTCATCTTGCCTTATGAGTTTTAGTTCTATCAGTTGGTTTTTGACTCGATCTAAGTACATAGCTACTCCATCCTTTAAGTAATGCCTCCGGGGTGATCGTGGGGGGATTGCCCCGGAGTGTGTCGGCGGTGGAAGCAATTCTTGGGAGGATTGCCCTTACAGATTTCCGAACCCAATTCAGCAACGCCACCCTTGAGATATCCCCACTTTAAAAATCTGGCTGTGCGTAGGTTTTGCTGAGTTTAAATTGTATGGTTTACCGTCAGTCTGATGTTGGGAAACCGCCTGCGAAATTGCTCGATCGCGTAACAACAGGAATCGCAGGGTTCTCTTTCCGTCCATAGATTTATGTTACCTTGAACCTCTGGTGTTTGAAAATATCTCAATGCCACTTCCTCAAGAATTTTGTATTCGCTGTCATAGGCCCGTGAATGTCCGGGTGGGACTTCAAAAGTCTTAAATAATAGCTTGTCTGGTAAACCAACAGTGCCGGGACGAGTCGAGCGACCGCTGACGGCTATCAATTCGCCACTATCATTCCCAATCTGAAAGTCTGCAACAGCAATGTTTTTGTAGGCTGACACTCCTCGCTCTTCCCGAATTATCACAAAACTGGGTTTAAAACCCCGTCCTTTTAGGACGGCTTTCTCTGAATTTAGGGATACGCCCGTACTTGTGTTTGTATATTTTTGTGAATAATTCGGCAATATTAAGCCAGCCCCGCTAGCATAAAGATATCGTGATGAGGTCGAAGTCATGCTAGTTTTTGAGTTCAAAGCATTCGGTAAAAAACAGCAATTTGACGCTGTAGACGAAGCAATTAGAACGGTGCAGTTCATCCGCAACAAAGCATTGCGCTTTTGGATGGAAAACACAAAAGTCGATAAATACGGCTTAAACAAGTACAGCGCTGTTCTAGCTAAAGAATTCCCGTTTTGCGATGACTTAAACAGCATGGCTCGCCAATCTAGCTCAGAAAGAGCGTGGTCGGCGATCTCCCGATTCTATGACAACTGTAAAAAGAAAGTCCCAGGAAAAAAAGGATTTCCGCAATTCCAGAAAGACAACCGCTCGGTCGAATACAAGACTACTGGCTGGCGTTTGGCAGATGACCGGAAATCTATTACTTTTACCGATAAGAAAGGAATCGGGAAACTCAAATTAAAAGGAACGCGCGACTTGCATTTCTACCAACGCAGTCAAATCAAGCGAGTGCGCTCGGGTTAGCGAGCAGACGGATATTACGTCCAGTTCTGCATTCAAGTTGACCGCTCTGAGAAGATTGAAATTACTGGCAACGCCATTGGATTAGACGTGGGACTAAAAGAGTTCTACACAGATTCCAATGGTGTTGCAGTCGAAAATCCGCGATTTCTCCGCAAGTCCGAGCGCAGGTTAAAAAAAGCCCAAAGACGAGTTGCCAAACGAGTCAAGGGTTCGCAAAATAGAAAAAAGGCTAGAGTGATTTTAGGAAAGCGCCACCTCAAAATAAGTAGGCAACGTAAAGATTTTGCCGTGAAATTGGCAAGATGCGTGATCCAGTCTAGCGACTGTGTAGCCTACGAAGATTTGAGGATTAAAAATATGGTGAAGAATCACTGTCTAGCGAAATCGATTAACGACGCATCTTGGTATATGTTCCGAGTGTGGTTGGAATATTTCGGCAAAGTATTCGGAAGAATTACGATTGCCGTGCCAGCCAATGGAACCAGTCAAGAATGCTCTAACTGCGGAACAATTGTTAAGAAAACTCTATCAACGCGAACCCATGCTTGTCGGTGTGGATGCGTATTAGATCGTGATTGGAATGCCGCTAAAAATATTCTAAGTCGGGGATTGAGTACGGTGGGGCACACCGGAACTTGGATTTTAGATCCGAACGCTTGTGGAGAATTGACCGCTACCGATGTTGAAGTAATTCTGCATCGGCAAGTCGATTCTGCGAATCAAGAATCCCCTCGCCTTTAGGCAGGGGAGTGTCAAATCGATACGAGTTATCCCTTCTTGCATATTTTTTTAAAATAAATAGGGCTTGCTGAATAAGCCTAAAACCCTTACCTCAAAAGACTTTGACTCGCGTTCGGCGTTGACAATGTGTAAGACTATGAGCTAAAATTAGTCAAAAGCCATGCACAGCAGCACTTTCGTTCATGTACCGAAAAGTTG
>NZ_JANMZH010000331.1:0-19583 GCF_031383065.1 Microcoleus sp. OTE_8_concoct_300
GCCCCATGCCCCATGCCCCATGCCCCATGCCCCATGCCCCATGCCCCATGCCCCATGCCCCATGCCCCATGCCCCATGCCCCATGCCCCATGCCCCATGCCCCATGCCCCATGCCCCATGCCCCATGCCCCATGCCCTATGCACGTCGGGTACCTCATGTTACTGAGAAAGGCTATATATCCCAGCACTTATCGCTTTTGAGCAGCGCTTCAAACTCATCCCTTGGCAAAGCCGGACTAAAAAAATAACCTTGAATTTCGTCGCACCCGTGAGCGCACAAAAAAGCAAGTTCCGACTCATTTTCTACCCCCTCAGCAATCACAGTCATGTTCATATAGTGGGCCATTTGAATAATTGCTATTGTAATCGCTGCATTTTGGCGATCGTCTGCAAGATCGCGAATAAAACTCTTGTCTATTTTGATCGCATCAAACGGAAAGCGTTTCGGATAACTCAAAGAAGAATAACCAGTGCCAAAATCATCAATTGCTATCCTAATCCCCATATCTCTCCACACCGTAAAAGCTTGATGGGCTGCCGTTTCATCTTGCAAAATCAGACCTTCCGTCAATTCTAATTCCAGACATTTAGGATCGAGATTAGTTTCTCTCAATATCTGGCTGACTCTCTCCGTCAAATTTTTTTGCTCGAACTGGCGGGCTGACAGGTTGACTGCTACCCGCAGCGGAGGCAAACCCTGTGTTTGCCAAGCTTTAGTTTGCCTGCAAGCAGTCTCTAACACCCATTCGCCCAGCGGTGCAATCAAGCCCATTTCTTCAGCCATAGGAATAAATTCTCCCGGGGAAACTCTGCCCCTTTCTGGATGATTCCAGCGCACCAAAGCTTCAGCACCAATAATTTTTCCTGTTTTAATTTCTATTTGCGGCTCATAGTAAACTTCAAATTCCGAGCGTTTTAAAGCATTACGGAGACAAGTTTCTTGAGTAAATATATTGATGGAACTATTCGCGACTTTTGCCATATAAAACTGATAATTATTACCACCTTGTTGCTGAGAATTGTACATAGCTGTATAAGCATTTTTCAGCAGTTGGTCTCCATCGCTGGCGTCGCTTGGAGATAAAGAAATGCCGATACTTGCGGTGAGGTAAAGTTCTGAGCCTTTGACAATCATAGGTTGGGCTACAATATCTAAAATGTTTTGAGCAATCTTGGCAGCATCCTGTTTTTCGGTAACTGGTTGGATAACAATTGCAAATTCGGCAGCTTCCAAACGAGCCACAATATTAATGTTCTCCCTGCAGTTACTCAGCCGCTGCGCAACTTTGCAAAGTACCGAGTCGCCGATATCGTGTCCCAAGGTACTGTTAATCCGGTTAATTCTATCTAAACTGAGAGTGATAACGGGAATCATTGCTGGCAATTCTTTTTGCTTCTCTAATACCTGATTTAGCTGTTCTCGCAACAGCGAACGATTTGGCAAGTTTGTCAAGCTATCGTACTCATGTCGGTGGAGAGCTAATTGAATAGTTGTGTGCAAGTTTTTTTCCTCAAATGGTTTGACAATATAGCCGAAGGGTTTGGTCGCATTGACGCGCCGCAAAGTGTTTTCGTCAGCATAAGCTGTCAGATAAACTACCGGGATTTGAAAGCGCGATCGAATTTCTGCTGCTGCTGTAATGCCGTCGATTTCTCCTTGCAGGTTAACATCCATCAAAACCAAATCCGGCCGAAATTTGGCTGCCGCTTCAATCGCTTCTTCTCCAGAATAGACCATACCAGTTATTCGATATCCTAGAGATATTAAACTGTCGGAAATGTCTTCCGCAATGATGCTCTCATCTTCAACTATCAGAATTTTTTTCTGGCACATTAAATTCTCTCCTAAGAATGCAATTTGGGCTTGGAAAAGGTTATTTTAAAAGTCGTGCCAGGAGTTTCTAACAGTTCTATTTTTCCCCGAATTTGCTTAACTAAAGACCCGACCAGTCGCAAACCCAACGTTCGGGCTTTTCGATAATCTAAGTCTTGAGGAAAACCAATTCCGCTGTCGCTCACGGTTAGCACGCAAACTCTGTTATCTAAAGTGAAATCTATGTTAATTTTACCTTTAATTTGCCCTGTAAAAGCATATTTGAGGGCATTTGTCACAAGCTCGTTGATAATTAATCCGCAAGGAACAGCCGTATCAATATTAAGAGAACACGGCGCTATATTTGTTTGCAACTTAATGCCTTGTGCATGAATTTCATAAGCTTGGAATAAATTGTGGGCTAGATTTTGGATATATTCAGCAAAGTCAATGTTTGACAAGTCTTTGGATTGATACAATTGTTCGTGAACCAGGGCCATTGAGCGGACTCGGTTTTGACTTTCTTTTAACATTTCACTAACGCGGCTGTCTTGGATGTAGCGGGACTGAAGTTTGAGTAAACTGGAAATAACTTGGAGGTTGTTTTTGACGCGGTGGTGAATTTCTTTAAGGAGAACTTCTTTTTCTGCGAGGGATGCTTTGATGCCATCCTCGTCGCGCTTGCGATCGGTAATGTCCCGCACTACTGCTTGAATTACTTTTTGCCCGTTAATTTCCATTGCATTTAATAGCACTTCGGCAGGGAACTCTGAACCGTCTACCCGTTTGTGTATCCAGTCAAAGCGACAGCTACCTGTTTCCATTGCTGTCGATATTCTCTCTGCTCCTAGACTCGATGAGTCTTGTCCGTTTGGCTGAAATTGTGGGGAAAATTCGCTCATTCTCTTGCCGTAAAACTGTTCTTTATTGCGGCAGCCAAAGATTGCTAAGGTGGCGTGGTTGCAGTCAAAAAAACCTTGTTCGTCAAGCAGCATTACTGCGTCGCTGGTGGCTTCGTAAAGGCTGCGGAATTTGCGTTCCGACTCTTGCAAAGAAGCGATTAATTTTGTTTTTTGAGCTTCGGCGCGCTTGCGCTCGGTAATGTCTATCCCTACCGAAACTGCTGCGGTTCCCTGATGATATTTCTGAGCTACTATCAAATAATTTCGGACGGAGCCGTTATTTTCGAGGTCTATTTCTTGCCAGATTTGCTGAGATGAACTGGCAAAAAATTTTCGGATCAGTTCTCCAAAATTCGAGCCTTTTTCGAGAAAGTTGATTTCTTGACCGACAAAGCTTTCAGGAGACAGTTTGAATGAGGTTGCTAAGTGCTTGTTGACTCCAATATACCGCAAATCTGAACTGATCCAAGAAATTAGTCCGGGCACGGCATCCAAGACTGCGCGAAGTTGGTCTGTAGCTTCTTGGAGTGCTTCTTCCGATCGCAAGCGATCGCTAATATCTGTCGCCGTTCCGCACAAGCCTATAATAGCGCCGTTTTCAGCTTGGTTGACGATGCTGTTGACGCGCAGGTGGACGGGAGTACCGTCTTTGCGAATGTGTACTGTTTCGTAAGGAGAATTAGCGGTTTGTGGCTGAACGCTGGTTCTCGCTAAAAGTTGCGCAAATATTTCTCTTGGTCGAGTTTTTTGCCCGGGAACTAAAAAATCTGTGAAGCGGCGGCCGATCATTTCTGGCGGTTCGTAACCGTAGATGCGTTTGGCGGCGGAATTGACAAAAGTCAAGAACCCTTCAATATCGATCGACCAAATCAATTCTTGGGAGGTTTCTACGAGGTTGCGGTACTTTTTTTCGCTTTCGGCAAGTGCTGCATTGAAGACTGCCGTTTGCTGCTGAAGTTTGTCTTCTAATTCTTGATTTGCCATGAACAGAGTTGCGATAGACTGCTCGCGCTCGGTAATTTGAGTAGAAACACCGACTGCGCCGACAACTTCGCCGTTTCTATCTCGCAGGGCTGCCGATCGAATTTCGTATATACAATGCCCCTCTCGGGCATTCCAAGTGCGATCGTTTCCTGCTAGTACCTCGGCAATATTTTCTAACATATTTGGCTGGCTGCTGTAAACTTCAAAAATGGACAGCCCTACAGTTGCACCTGGTTTGAGTCCCAAATTTTCTAATCCTTTGCCTTCTGCAAGGGTTAACTTGCCGTCTCTGTCTGTTGCCCACAGGAAAATCGAGGCACAACTGACGGCGGCCCGCAGGGTTTCGTTGGCTTGTTTGAGCCGATCGATTTCTGCGTGAAGCCGCTCCTGGGTGCTGTTTAATTCTACCGTTAGTCGATCTGCTTTGTGCTGCCAAGTGGCAGCAGTGTCGCACATTTCTGCGAGATTGCGGGAAGGACAGATGGATTGGTTGCAGTGTGACATGGTTACTCTGGGCTGCACTGTATATTTAACCCCAGCCTATCTTTTAAGGATAAACTTTTTGAGTCAAATATTACAGTTAGCTGCGATACTCAGCCGAGGCAGATGCGATAGTTTAAAGCTAGTTTAAACAATTCAGGAATTGCGGCTCGCTCAGGCTTTCTGGCGATTGTTCAGAAATTGACAATCAGGTGAATAATGCCTGTGAATCGGTACTTATACTGTAAGTATGTGTAGTCGTGCAAAAAAAAGTTCCACAATCCTCGGCTGGCACAAAAACAGGAGGTGTAAATTTATTATATTTGTTTGCGTATATTCACGCACCGAGGAATCGGGAATTGGGAAGTATTAAACAGTCCTGGACGCACTCTTGATCTCATGTCCGGTCAATTACCACTCATAAAAGGTGTTTGTACTTAGGAAGTCCGTCCGAGGGAGTTTTATGAGGATAGTCCTGAACACAGGCTTGCCTTGCTAAACCCAGTTTATACGAAAAAAGCTCGGGTTGAGTGATAAAAAATATCAGAATAATATCGTTGACATTTGCATCGGAATAATATTTTTTTAGTATGGTATTCGCGGGAATGCAATTAATAGCAGTCAATAAAATTACAACTGTAGGCAAGCTCCAAACCCATAGCCGATAAGTCATGCCCAAATCTAAAATCTAAAATCTAAAATCTAAAATCTAAAATGGTATAACTCCCCAGCTTTTGAAAGTTTTGTCTATACTGCCACTGATAATAGTTTCATCATCGTTTCTAAAAGTAAGACAAGTAACAGAGTTTTGATGTCCGCTGAGAGTGTGAATATGTTCGCCGGTACTGGCATTCCAAAATTTGATGTTACCATCGGCACTAGCACTGACAACAGTGAGTCCGTCGGGACTAAAGGCGATCGCATTTATCGAGTTAAAATGCCCTGCCAAAGTGATTGAACTATCTGGATTCGATAGCTGCCGCAGTTGAATATTCCTGTCCCAGCCGCCATTCGCCAAAGTCTGGCCGTCTGGACTCAAGGCCAGACAATTCGCATAACCCTTAATTGTTTGGGAGCATTCTCTGCTGCGGAGGTTCCACAGTTTAATTGTACCGTCAGAACTGCTGCTAGCGAGAGTTTGTGCGATCGGGCTAAAAGCAAGACTAACAATTCCTGCTTTATGAGCTCCCCAAGTTAAATGACTGCCAAAAGTACAGATTAACTTTCCCGTCTCTAAATTCCAAATTTTGATAGTAGCATCTGCCGAACCGGTGGCGATAACTTGACTGTCGGGACTGATGACAATTGCGCTAATTTCCGCTTCATGTCCGAGGGAAGTATGCCGCAATTCTCCTCCCTGCCAAATTTCGATCGCACGGTGTTTCGGAGTATTTCTGCTCCTCACAAAAACTTCGCTTTCTTGGCAAAGGACAAAAGTTTCTTGAGCGCGGGGATACTTGTCAACAGTATAGAGTATTTCTCCTGTATCTACATCGCAAATTTTAATTATTTTCCCGTGCAAACTCGCCGTGCGAGATCCTCCGGGACTAATGGCAAGATTTGTCCCAGTTTTCACTGTGCGGATGCAGTCAAAAAGCTTGTAAGGCACGAAGTCTTTTAAAGCTTGGCGCACTAGAGGTTCTGTCCTCGGCCGCAAAATTAAATAAGCCACTCGCTGCACTTCTGCTGCGGGGTCAAGCAGCGCCTCAATTGCTAAATTTAAACCAGCGCCTCCGTATTTAGGAGCATCTTTAACAGCGGCAATCCGCGACTGGATACTAGGACTGTTGAAGCGCTGCTTTACCCCGGCGATGCCTCCCAAAACAGCGCCTGCGATCGGGATTTGACTTTGGCCGCCGAGGACGGCATCATATTCTCTGGGTTGGTTAGAATTGTCGGGCACCATAGGATTTTAGATTTTAGATTTTGGATTTTAGATTTTAAGAATTGGAGGATTGAAGAAAGCGAAGTCACGGATGAATCGGGGGAATTGTTATCGGATACTATGTTTTTAATTTCTGCACAGATGAATCCGGGGGCTTGTACCGTGGCTGCTTTCGGTGACGCTCAAACCAGGTTTAAAATCCAAACTTCTAACTTATTGACTGTTGCAGTTTATATAGCAATCCTAAATGATTCTACTCGTTACCAGGCTCTTCCTGGTAACGCAGATCCGGAGGCTCTGCCTCGATTTTCGCGAGGCAGAGCCTCGGGACATTGATTCCCAGGCTAAGAGCCTGGGAACCAGTTAACTTATTGACTGTTGCAGTTTATAGTATTATAATCAAATCAGCGTTTTACACAAAAATCCGAAAGTGATATGTCACACTTCACAACGATCAAGGTTCAGATCAAGAACGGCGAACTGCTGCATCAAGTGTTGGAAGAGTTGGGTTATCAAGTAGAGTCCAATGTGCAGGTACGGGGTTATCGGGGTGACAAAACTAATGCCGAGTACGTGATTCGGCAATCCAATGGTTACGATTTGGGTTTTCGCCGCAGCGGAGAGGATTATGAATTGGTGGCGGATTTTTGGGGCGCTCGAATTAATCAGCAGGAATTTGTCAATTTAATTAGTCAAAAATACGCGCGCAAAAGTTTGATGGCGGCGGTGCAGTCAGAGGGTTTTCATGTTGAAGAAGAGGAAACTTTGGCAGATGGAACGGTGAGAGTTGTAGTGGGTAGATGGGTTTAAGACTGGCGCTTGATTAACTCGTTTTTAGGTATCAAGAGGAATCACCATGTGGCGATCGCCGATCGTACTAATCATCCTCGCGCTTGTAGTTGGCATTGTGGGCGCGATCGCCCTTGGGGCATACCGCTGGCATCTGGGTACCAAGGAACTGCGAGCGAATCTGGAAGCTGCACGAAGGCCGATTAAACCTCTGACATTTGATGCGCGGGAAATCGCCGATTTACCCCAGCCCGTGCAGCGCTACTTTCGCGCGGTGCTCGAGGATGGACAACCGCTAATTGTAGCAGCGCGGGTTTCCCACGAAGGCACGTTTAACATGAGCGAAACCGCAGAAAAATGGAGCGCCTTCACCTCAACTCAACTGGTAATTACTCAGCGCCCTGGCTTTGACTGGGACGGGCGAATTGCCATGATCCCCGGTATCAATGCGTTCGTTCATGATGCCTACATTTCTGGCGAAGGCATCCTCCATGCAGCGCTGCTGGGCCTGGTGACTCTGGCGGATATCCGCGGCACTCCAGAAGCGGCACAAGGGGAACTGATGCGCTTTTTCGCGGAGGCGGCTTGGTATCCCACGAGACTGCTGCCGAGTCAGGGTGTTCGCTGGGAGGCGATCGACAATTCTTCGGCCAGAGCAACGCTACAGGATGGCGACAGCGCTGTTTCTCTGGATTTCCGCTTTGATGAAGCAGGGCTAATCGCCAGTATCCGCGCCGAGGCCCGCGCCCGTACAGTTAACGGGGGACTGGTGTTTGCGCCCTGGCAAGGCCGTTTCTGGGACTACGAATTGCGAGACGGTATGCGGATTCCGCGATCGGGTGAGGTGGCGTGGCAACTGCCTGATGGCTCGCTATTGCCCTACTGGCGCGGCCGCATCACGAATGTTGCCTATGAGTTTGCACGAGGATTCTAGTTTGTGTTGTGAAGTTGCTTTGCGATTGTTAGATGAGTACGATCGGGCCGATCGCCAGCGGATCGATACTGTAGGAGTAAGACTTAAGTGTCAAATAGTTTGTTAAACTTGTCCATAGTTAATCGCCATTGAGGAAGTTTAAGTATGTTTGCCATTAAACGAGCGCTCAAATTAAATAACAAGGAAGCGACCTTGATGGCGAAGCACGCAGGATTTAGGCGCGTAGTTTTTAACTTTGGGTTGAGCCTGCGGACTCAAATGTATGGCGAGGGGAAATTCACCGACTCGAAGGTACTCAACGAAGTCAAAAAAGTTCTGACCAATCATGTCAAGAAAAAGCCTGAATTTGATTGGATGAACCAGTTATCTAGCCGAGTCTACCAAAATGCTTTGATTGCTCTCAAAGATGCGTTTAGCCGCTATCGTTCTGGAAAAGCAGGTCATCCAAGATTCGCCAGTCGCAGAGACGGTCAATCCTTTACGGTCGATTCGTCTAACGGCAAAGTTTTGCTAACTGCTGGTAGAACTATTAAGATTCCTACATTGGGGACTTTTAGGCTTTTTGAACCCCTAGAATGTAGCTTCGTCTCTCAAACTTTCACGATTTCAAAAGAAGGAAATCGCTGGTTTGTCTCCTTTTGCGTTGATGCAGAACGTCTATCTGTTCAGCAGCCTGCAAATTCTGTAGGAATCGATCTCGGTATTAAGTCTTTTGCCACGCTGTCAACCCAGCAAACTTTTGACGCACCAAAGCCGTTGAAAGCCCGTGCGAAAACCAAGCTTGCCACTTTACAACGCAAAGCATCAAAGCAGGTGCGAGGCTCTCAAAACCAGCGCAAGACCTACAACAAGATTGGTCTGCTCCACGCCCGAATATCTCGTATTCGCTTAGATTTCCTTCACAAGTTGACCACTTATTTGGCTAAAACTTTCAAGCTAATTAAGATTGAAGACTTGAATGTTCATGGAATGATGGCGAATCACAAGTTAGCTGGAGCAATATCTGACCTTGGATTCTACGAGTTCAAACGTCAACTTGACTACAAGTGTCAAATGTATGGAGCTAATTTAGTATTGGTAGACCAGTGGTTTCCTAGTACCAAGACTTGTTCCAATTGTGGCACCAAAAAAGATATGCCACTAAGCATTCGGACTTTTGACTGTCCTGCTTGTGGCATATCTTTAGATCGGGACTGGAACGCAAGTCTAAACATTTTAAATTGGGAACCCTCGGCTTGAGGGGGATAGCCTACTTATCTTGGGATTAGCCGTCTACCCAACAGCGTAGGAAGTAAGCACAAACTGTGTCTAAAAATGAGTTTAGATAAGTTTAAGTAAGTTTTACAAAGCAGTTAAGATAGATGCTGCTGTTGCGGTATCCGAACATACTCCACCGATTGACGGCGAAACCTTTATTGCAGGGATTTGCGATCGTTTCCGGCAAGTACGCGAGAGTAAACAAGGCTATACTAATTGAAATGCTTGTATGATAGTTGCATTTAATTCCAGCATTTGCTGACTTCCTAACTCGCCCAATCGTCTCAGTATTAATCTCTGTTCAACACTGACAATCCGAGTCACTCTAACTTTAGAAGATACTTTTAATCCCGTGCTGGGAAATTCGGGATCTGAAGCATTTAAAGCAAATTCATCTAAACTTAGGCTAGTGACATTTTGCGAATAAATGAAGCAGATCGTAATTTCATCTATGGTTGAACTTGCCCACAGCACTAAAGCCGGACGTAACTTTTTCTGACTCAAATCTGTAAAGGGAAATTCAGCTAAAACAATATCTCCTTTTTTTAGCTTCACTAAATTGGCTCTCCATCTTCAAGGGTGTAAATATCAGGTTCGTCGTCCAGGAATTGAAATGCTCCTCCGCTTTGGGCTAACTGGGTTATTTCCACAGTAGAAGGATAGGGGATGTTATTAAATAGTTTTGCTTTTATTAGCAATTGCTCCTCTTCTGAGAGTGTCTGGATGATTTGTACTAAGGATTCAATGAGTTTTGTGTTCATAGCTGAAAAAAGGTGGGAATATTTTATTTTACTTCAACAAGGCAACCTTCGATGATTATAACAAAACAACTAATACCAATGTTTTATGAGGCTGCATAGAATCCGATCCCCCCTAGCCCCCCTTAATAAGGGGGGGACAAGATTCCGATCAAAGTCCCCCTTTTTAAGGGGGATTTAGGGGGATCGAGATATGTGCAAGTTCACATTAAATTGGTATAAGAGCGTGAAGCGAAGCTATCCCGTAGGGAATCGCCCGAGCCAGTAAAATGCGGAGATAGCACAGATTTACTCCTCGAAGTCCACCTGCTTAACCTGCTCTAAAGGTATATCTAGCGCTTCTGCAATTTGTTCGTCGCTCAAGCCAAACTGCCGTAATTTATCAATTGTTTCAATCTTAGTTTTATTTTTGCTTTTCTGCTGCAAGTCGGGATTTTCCGGCTGACTTAGATCGGGGGTAGGAGTAGAAGCATTAGGACAATTGTTAATGTAGCTAATTTTGTTACTATCTTTAAAAGTATTATTATTACCCAAAGTTGTTATAGTCTGATTTATATGCCGTTCTAGCACGGATTCAAGATTACTTTTTTTAACTTGTTCCCCAAAGACTTCAGATAACATTTGTAAAAGCTCGTGACTAGCCTTTTTAACGTGCTGGGAGCTATAATCATAAGTTTCTGCAACGTCAGCATATCTTTGACGCTTCAGTATTCCTGCGATAATCCTCCGCTGCAAGTTATTTAAACGTTTACCTGTGTTGGTATAGACAGCTTCATCGACAAATTGCAATATCTGAGGACTGTCCATAGGTGGGATGGTGAGATAGGTATGGTTACTATACCAAACTTTTTCCAACTTTTTCCCACTTTTTAGACCTCGCATCCCAATTTTAGGAAGTTCCCACTTTTTCCAACTTTTTTGGCTTTACAGGGTTGGTGCGATCGGTCTAGCATGGATAAACCGGACACAAGCATCTTACTAGAGTGTTTATTGACAGGTGCATAGTTGCGCCTCTGAGCTGAAAAGGGTGTCGTCACATAGTCTCAACCATCAATTTTATAGGTATAATGAATGGCAACACCAAATCCCCTGGGAAGCAATCAGAACATCACTTTAGAGAGGAATAAAGTTATTACCATAACTAAAAAAACAGTTCGTTTCTCACACAATGTTTACCAGACTCACAATATTACAGGTTTTAGTGAAGGAGAGGTAGAGATAGGAACGATTCCTTGGGGGATTATAGTTGCTCTTCTTTTAATGGGTTCAATTGCTGGTTTGGGAAACAGTGGAATAGGTTTGGTCTTAAGTTTTGCTGCGATTGGAGGTGCGATTTGGAACTTTACTAAGCCAAAACACTACGGTTTATTACTAACTCTAAATTCTGGCGATAAAAAGCTTTTTACTACAACCGATAAGCCAAACCTCAAATTGGCTATTGGAGCAATCTATGAGTTTATTGAAAAAGAAAAAGATGCAATTTACCAGATATCTATCAACAACGGTCAGGTTAAAGGTAACTGGATACAGGGAGATGTCGGTGGAAATGCTTTGTTCGGTTCTGATGATTAACTGAATGAACATCAGACTAAAAATTCCAATCAGTAATTAGAGGATGGTATCAGTTATGGAAGCGAAATATGTAGGAATGAATAACAGTAGTTTCGATGGCAATTTGGTTCAAGGAAACGTCACTGGAGATGTAAAGTATAAACCCGAATCAGAGAGTAAATCAATGTCAGAAACTTCCAACTATAATAACTATGGTCAGGCTGGGGCTATGGGTGAGAATGCCAGTTCCGACAACAACAATTTTGTGCAACAATCACAACAGAAACAAACTCTTTCTGATGCAGCAGAAGAAATTCAACAATTGCTCAAACAGTTAGAGAAAACTCATCCTACCGCTACTGAGGCTGAAAAAATTGTTTACGTTAACGATGAAACTACCCCCGGTTTCAAGCGTCGCGTAGTTGGTGCGTTGCAAGCTGGTGGTGAAGCTGCGATCGAAGAGTTCTTAAAAAATCCCTATGTCAACGTCGGGAAGGCGATCGTTAAAGGTTGGATAAAACCAGAATAGATTGTGGTGTGCCAGGAGCGATCGCCCTTACCAGACAAAAGTGCGATCGCCCGCAACTACCAAATCATTTCAACGTAAGGAATATCATACCGCCGCGCGATCGCTACTAAAATGCGATCGCGCCTATCTTTGTAAAACTCCCCAGAAGTTGCAATTACTACGTTAACCTGCTACCGTTAACATAGACGCATCGTAGGAAAACAACCTATGACACTAACAGAATTACTCCCTACCATTAGACAACTGTCGGCGATCGAGAAACGAGAGTTAATCCGCATTCTAATGGCGGAAGAGGATATCAGTGATGAACAGGTGTGGAAGGATCAATTTGAAGCTACAACAGACGCTCAGTGGGATAGTCTAGCTGAGATAGTACGCCAGGAAATCGCTGCTGATATAATACTTTAAGTTCTAAGTATTAGGCTTAAGAGCGATCGCCCGTCAAGTTCGATCGACCTTCTGATACAATTAAGACAGCGAACGTTGAGGTTGCCATGACATTAGTAGTTGTAGCTGAACCTGCACCCTTAGAAACTAATGCTGACGGTGTGGTGCGAGTGGGTAAAACTCGCGTGACTTTGGATACCGTCATTGCAGTCTTTAAGCAGGGAAGTACAGCAGAGGAAATAGTTTATCGTTATCCGTCACTCCGGTTGGCTGATGTGTATGCCGCGATCGCTTTTTACCTCAATCACCAGCAGGAAGTCGAAACGTATTTGCAGCTTCGACAGCAACAGGCACAAGAGATTCGCAAGACGAATGAAGCAAGATTTGACCCGCAGGGATTGCGCGACAGATTAATGGCCCGCAAACAAGAGCGATCGGCATGAAATTCCTAGCTGATGAAAACTTTGACAATACAATTGTTAGAGGTTTGATGCGTCGCAAACCAGATATTGATATTGTTCGCGTCCAAGATGTGGGCTTATCCGGTGAAGATGACCCAATAGTGCTGGAATGGGCCGCCCAAGAAAATCGAATTTTGCTGACTCATGATGTGGCTACGATTACGCGCTATGCCTATGAACGTATGGCCGCAGGTAAGCCAATGTCAGGAGTTGTTGAAGTTACCTTCGATGCACCAATTGGTAGGGTAATTGATGATATTCTGATACTTTTGGAGTGCAGCCTTGAGGGAGAATTAGCAGGACAAATTCAGTATCTCCCTTTATGATGAGTTGTAACGGTATAATTTAGCTTTGACGCACCTTAAACTCGATCGCCCTAATTAAAAAACTAAGATCGATCTTATTCCATCACATCATCTGTTGCAGGTTCCCCAGGATAAAAAGCCTCGGTAAAAATTTCTTCTAACGTATACGGACAATTCTCTGGAAAGGTTTTTCGTGGCAGATTTGTTTCTCCAGAAGCTAATGCCATTCCTTTGATGTAAGCTGTCTGGAGAGCTTCTTGTAGGTAAGGTTTGAGACTGGGATTTTCTTTGAGTAACTCTAATATATCGATACGCTGGATGCAAATTGTATTCACCCAACTGCGACTTCGTTTCGAGACTTGATATTCCCATTTAAGCAAATGTCCAATCAAAATACTCAAGCGATTTCTTAATTCGGCGCGTTCTTGTTTTCCCAATGACTCAATCTCCTCGATTAAATTAGGTAGGTCAAGTTGACTCCATTCTCGATGTTTGAGGAGTTTTGCTTGTTCCTCAGTCCAAGCATAAAAATCAGTTTCATAAAGACTTTGTGTTAAGTTGCCCGGTATTTTTCCAGTTTGTGGTGTTTGCATAAAAACATCAAAATTTAGTGTTATTTTGTTGTACAACTTTGAAAAACTTATTGCCGCATCCTTGGCAATGGCTAAGCCACCCCAAAGCCCGTATATTCGCGCACATAGGTTGCTTGAAATCCCAAAATAATATCCTCCTTTGGCACACCCATTGCCGCCAACTCGTGCGCGATTCGCATCTCCGTTGTATTCTGCTGCAACCAAATCTTGCCATCCTTAATATCCAAATGCAGCACGCATCCATACACCCGCCGATGCCCATCCCAACCAACATTTGTCACCTGATAATGATCCCGCTGCGTATCAAAAAGCGTTTGGGATTCGATCGCACCATTGGAGATCGGAGTTGCCACATATTCGGTCAATAATGCTTGAATCCACTGACGATACTGCTCTAGCTTATCCATTGCACAATCACCTCATTCACTGGATCGTAAACAATGCGGTTAACTTGATGCCGCTCTACCGAGATTCTTCAACTTTATTGTACTTCCCATCGCGTCTATCTGGAAAAGTGCGCGCCAGCGAAGCTATCCGGAAGGGAATCGCCCGTCAAATGCGATCGACCTTCTGAACAATAAGTCTATTCTGTGTTTGTAGATCGATCGACCTCACCCTCACCCTCATCCTCCAAAATCTCACCCAAATAGCGCCGCACAAACTCCCGCGCTGCATCTATATCGAGCAACTTTAACGCCACAACCATCTTCACAAGCGAGTCTCCAGTTGGATCTATCAACTCATTAAACCAACGATAGACAACAGAACTTCGCACACCCATTGCGATCGCCAATTTGTTTTGGCTAATGCCATAGGTGTTCAGCACATCTCTCAGAACTCGACCAGCTTTTCTCATGCACCCCATGATGCCAAGGGATGCCCCAACCGTAAATGACTACATATGTGTAGTGATTGCCATCTGATTGGTAGTAACTACACAATATGTAGTGATTAGTTGATTTTGAAGATGAGGACTTCCCAATGGCTAAAGACTTTCTAACCGAACCGCCCAACGACACCCAACAAGACGCAGAGCCCACGGACGATCGAGAAAACCGGGAACCCGTGCGTATCATGGTTGTTGGCTCCCGCCAAGGCATAACCGCCGTAGTAAATTGGCTGGTGCGACTAGGTTTTGCCCAAATGGCAGACTGGAGCGACTTGCAGCGTGCACCGAATACGGGCCAGTGGATGCGCGTGCTGACAAAATGGTTGCATAAGAATTGACGCAACTGACGAGTAGGGCGATCGCATTTCCTAAACCTGATGTTTGGGAATCGTGCGATCGCCCGTCAAGTTCGTAGGCGCAAGCCGGGGCGTAGCCATCGACCTTCTAATACAATTAAGACAGCGAACGTTGAGGATGAAATCAAGTGTTACTATCGAAATAGCGATCGTGATTCCCGATTCCCACCATGACATTCATCAACCCCAAAACAGATTACGCCTTCAAAAAAATCTTCGGTTCCTCAGATAGCAAAGACATTCTCATCAGTTTCCTCAACGCCATAATTTACGAAGGCAATCCGACTATTGAAGACTTGGAAATTATCGATCCCAACCTCCCGCCCCGAGTTGAAGGCTTAAAAGACTCTTCTTTAGATGTCAAAGCCAAACTTGCCGACGGAACTCTAGTCATCATTGAAATGCAGGTATTAAACGTCGAGTCTTTCGGACAAAGAATCTTGTACAACGCAGCGAAAACCTATGCATTTCAATTGCAGAAAGGAGAAGGATATCGAATGCTCAAACCAGTAATTGCCTTGACGATTACTGATTTCGAGATGTTTAAGAATAGCGACAAATTAATTTCGAGGTTTGTCTACAAAGAAGAAAACTCTAACTTACAATATCCCGATAATGACATCAAGTTGGTATTTGTAGAATTGCCTAAATTCACCAAATCAGTAGACCAACTAGAAACTCTGGCAGATAAATGGCTCTATTTCATGAAATACGCAATAACGATAACGGAAGTACCGCCAGTAATGGATAGCGTCCCCGAAATTCATCAAGCTTTTGGCATCGCCGATCGAGCGAATTTAAGCCCGGATGAACTGGCAAATATCGAACGGCAAGAAATGTTTATTTACGACCAACAAGGCACGATAATTAAAGCTGTTAAAGACGCCGTTCAAGAAGCTCGACAAGAAGCTCGACAAGAAGGCAGACAAGAAGAAAAGCTGGCGATCGCGCGGCAATTGCTCGATCGCCTAGATGACGCAACAATCGCTCAAATAACCGGACTTAGCGTTGAGTACGTGCAGAATTTGCGATCGGAATGAGATTTATTTCAAAAAGATCACCGATGATAAAATCGAAATAGCGATCGTTATTCCCGATTCTAACCATGACATTCATCAACCCCAAAACCGATTACGCCTTCAAAAAAATATTTGGCTCCTCAGAAAGCAAAGACATTCTCATCAGTTTTCTCAACGCCATGATTTACGATGGGAATCCTACCATTGCAGACTTAGAAATTATCAACCCCAACCTGCCGCCCAGAGTCGAAGGTTTGAAAGATACTTATTTAGATGTAAAAGCCAAACTCGTTGATGGTACCCTAGTAATTATTGAAATGCAGGTATTAAACGTAGAGTCTTTCGGTAAGAGAGTATTGTACAACGCCGCCAAAACTTACGCCTTTCAATTGCAGAAAGGAGAAGGCTACCGAATGCTCAAACCCGTGATTGCATTAACACTGACTGATTTCGAGATGTTTCCTAATAGCGAACGGCTAATTTCGAGATTTGTCTACAAAGAAGCAAGCACAAATCTCATCTATACCGATAATAATATCGAGTTAGTCTTTGTAGAACTTCCGAAATTTACCAAGGAAGTAGACCAGCTAGAAACGCTGGCCGATAAATGGATTTATTTCATGAAATATGCGAGGACGATAACGGATGTCCCGCCAGTAATGGATAGCGTTCCAGAGATTCATCAAGCCTTTGACATCGCAAATCAAGTGAATTTAAGCCCGGAAGAACTGGAAGATATCGAACGGCGAGAAATGTTTATTTACGACCAACAAGGAGCTATACTCCAAGCCGTTCAAGAAGCTCGACAAGAAGCTCGACAAGCAGAAAAGCTGGCGATCGCGCGGCAATTGCTCGATCGCCTGGATGATGCAACGATCGGTCAAATAACCGGACTCAGTATAGAGGATGTGCGGAATTTGCGATCGCAATGAGATTTCTTTGGCAACAATAATCACAACTGCAAAGTCCCCGACACCTTGGCATTTTTAATACTTGAAATCCGAATCAAAGACCCTGATTTTACAGCAATCTTAGGTTTCCATTCATAAACCCCATCGCTAGTCGCGCGGTTGGCTATGCTTTCAACCGACTTATTCTCTTGATACAGCTCAATCTTGACCTCCTCCTGAATATTGTCTCTCCACAAAATCAAATAAGGTTTATTTGCTTCCACCTGCACTTGGACTGCTGGTTGATCCACCAATATTTTTGGTGAAGCTGTCTGAGATTTTCTCTTCCTAAATCCTAAATAGTGCGGCAGTTCACGAGTGGCAATATTATTTGATTGAGGCAACATAATCTCGCCGATTTTAGGATTGAATAGATAAGTTGAGAGTCCGCCGTCGATCGTCACTATATCTCCTTTGACTCCGAATTCTCGCATTAACTTAGCTGCTGCATCTAATGTCGCTTCATTAACTGTGATAATTGCCAGCAATTCATTACCCTTGCGACCATCTTTGTCCAGCGTACCGATGACGTGATACCTATTTGCGGGATTTTTAGATATGAGTTTAGCTGGATGGTGCTTGTATTCGTAAGTGACAACTGCATTTTGTACTTCTTTTTGATTCAATGGCTTTCCTGTTTGCGGTTCGTAATTTGTGATATATGCTTCTCGATCGTTCCAGACCAAAGCTTTCAATCGAACATTTTTATACTGCCCATCTTTGGGTTTCTTGACGGGACCGTAGATGCCGTTACCGCCAGTAATAACTTGACCGTTGAATTTGATAGGAAAAGATAGCTGCGTGCTGCGTTCGTATTGTTCAAAAAAAGAACAGTTAATCACGGAAAAAACACCATTACCGTAAAGCTTTTTGTATTCTCCTGTAACTTCAGAGAATAACTTGCTCTTAAAGAAAGGACTGTAATATTTGTTTTCTCCCTGATAATACAATCCTTTATTGAAAGCCATCCGATCGACCTCTCCAATTAGCTGGTCTATTTGCATTTTTTGGACATTAATAACTTGCAAATAAGCCAGATTTCCGTTGGATAGTTCTTTTTTGTACAACTCTGCACCATCTCTGGTATCCACAGGTAGAAAATAACTGACTGGGCTGGAAAGTTGTTCGATCGCAAAATGTGCAACTGCTGCCACAACAGCAACAGCAAAAATCATCAAAAAAAACGGCAATATTTTTTTGATCCTGTTCATAAATATTAATTTGTTTCCAGACCACAAACCAAACTATCTTAAAAATAGCTTATATGCCGGATTTTGACTCTCATCCCCATACTGATAGCCCAGCGTATCCAAAAAAGCCTGCCATTCCTGCATCTCATCGGGCGGGACTTGAATTCCCACCACAATTCGCCCGTAATCTGCGCCATTATTTCGATAGTGAAAAACGCTGATATTCCAGTTAGGGCTCATCGAACCGACAAACTTCATCAACGCACCCGGACGTTCGGGAAATTCAAAGCGATAAAACAATTCATGATCGGCCAGCATCGAACGCCCGCCCACCATATGCCGCACGTGCAATTTCGTTAATTCATCATCAGTTAAATCCAAAGTCTTGAAGCCACAACCTTCAAAACTTGCCGCTATCTTCACCGCATCGGCACGGTTTTGAATTTGTACACCGATAAAAATATGTGCCTCTTTCTCATCCGCAATTCGATAGCTAAATTCAGTTAAATTGCGTTTGCCCAGACATTCGCAAAACCTGCGGAGACTTCCCGGTTGTTCGGGAATTGTGACTGCAAAAATGGCTTCACGGCGTTCGCCAAACTCGGCTCTTTCTGCTACAAAACGCAGCCGATCGAAATTCATGTTCGCGCCGCAAGCAACAGCAATTAATGTTTGTCCTGCGATTTGTTCCCGTTCCACGTAAGCTTTCGCACCTGCGATCGCCAAAGCGCCAGCAGGTTCTAAGATCGATCGCGTATCTTCAAAAACATCCTTAATCGCCGCGCAAACATCATCCGTATCCACCAAAATAATCTCATCCACATACTCCTGACACAACCGAAAAGTTTCCTCCCCCACTTCCCGCACAGCAACGCCATCAGCAAATAAACCCACCTGCGACAAACGCACCCGTTTACCCGCTTTCAGCGATTGATTCATTGCATCGGAATCGATGGGTTCGACGCCAATAATCTTAATTTCCGGCCGCAACCGCTTGACATAGGCCCCAATTCCCGAAATCAATCCGCCGCCACCAATTGCCACAAAAATCGCGTGAATTGGTTTTTGATGTTGCCGCAGAATTTCCATGCCGATCGTACCCTGTCCAGCAATTACGTGCGGGTCATCAAAAGGGTGAATAAAAGTTAAACCTTTTTCCGCCTCTAATTGGCGCGCAAAGGCGTAGGCATCGTCGTAGGTATCCCCATGCAAAACTACCTCTCCACCCCGGGATATCACCGCATTTACCTTCACCTGCGGCGTCGTTACGGGCATGACTATAATCGCGCGAGTTCCCAGGTGGCGGGCGGCGAGGGCGACGCCTTGGGCGTGGTTGCCGGCGGAAGCTGCAATGACACCTTGTGCTAGCAAATCCGGCGACAGTTGCGCCATTTTGTTGTACGCACCCCGCAGTTTGAAGGAAAACACCGACTGCATATCCTCTCGCTTCAGCAAAAGTTTATTGTTGAGCCGTGCTGATAGATTGGGGGCTACTTCTAGGGCTGTTTCTTGAGCAACATCGTAGACGCGGGCGGTGAGGATTTGTACCAG
>NZ_JANMZH010000334.1:0-3057 GCF_031383065.1 Microcoleus sp. OTE_8_concoct_300
ACTAAACTAATGACTAATGACTCATGACTAATGACTTCTTTCTAACTACAGTCCTGGACGCACACATACCAAAGAAACCGGGTTTTTTACTGAGTCTGGGGGTCACAACCTGTGTTTTTTCTTAAAAAAACCCGGTTTCTAAGCCTCGGTGCGTCCAGAACTAAACTAATGACTAATGACTCATGACTAATGACTTCTTTCTAACTACAGTCCTGGACGCACACATACCAAAGAAACCGGGTTTTTTACTGAGTCTGGGGGTCACAACCTGTGTTTTTTCTTAAAAAAACCCGGTTTCTGAGCCTCGGTGCGTCCAGGACTACACTAATGACTAATGACTAATGACTAATGACTAATGACTAATGACTAATGACTAATGACTAATGACTAATGACTAATGACTAATGACTAATGACTAATGACTAATGACTAATGACTAATGAGTTCTTCATTCCAGAGATTGTCCAGTCGTATTTTTAATGTATTCCAGAATTTCTTGATAAGTTTCCGGGTTGCGTTGGCGGAGGATAATAATATTAGTTGAGCTGTCAGGCAGGAAAAAGCTTAGCCGGCCGTTCCCTTCGCAAGCAAAAAAGCTAATTCGACTCATATCGATCGCAAATTCTTTGCGGTCATAATTAATTTTAATCCACCAGCCTCTAGAATTGCGATCTATGGTTTTTTTGATGTAATCGAGAACTTGGTTGTAAGCGTCATGATTGCCTTGGGGATTGAGGATAATCGGCTGACTGCTATTAGGCAGCCAAAAGGTGAGACGCTTGTTATCGAGTTCGCTAGAAAAAGCACTAATCGTGTCAAGGTCAATTATATATGTACTTTTCTCATAAGTAAATTTGCTCCAATAAGCCACAAAGCCTCCTCAAACCTGTGTTTCCTGGTATTTTAGGATAGTTTGACAACTTATAGCATTTGAGATTTGAGATTTGAGATTTGAGATTGGGCCTGACTAATGACTATGGGGGTTTGGAACTTGCCTCAAGTTGCATTTTTTTTTACTGGTATCACCCTTGAAATCCCAGCTAAAAAGTTAATTAAAAAAATCAGCATTTTTACCTTCTGCCTTCTGCCTTTTGCCTTCTCCCCTCGGGTACTAGCCCCCCCAGCCCTAGCATAGGGCTGGGGGGTGAGGTTTTTCACTCGTTGAGAATGCTGCCCGATATCTAGTCCGGTAAGTGCGGCCCGAATCAAATCCGATTGTTGGGTTGGGGGAGTGAGAGTACGATCGATTATCTGCCCGATTTGAATATTGTGTACTCTCACCCGCCCCTACAGACATCTAATATATCAGAACTAATCGATCGCACATAATATTAGATCAGTTTCCTGCAAGTTTCCCGACCACCAAGTCGCGACCCTCAGCTTCTAAAAAATCCTGCTTTCCCTGGGTGCTCGCCGCCTGGATAAACCCCTGAAACAAGGGGTGGGGGGCGCTAGGTCGAGATTGGAATTCGGGGTGAAATTGACAGGCTATGAAAAAGGGATGCTTGGGCAATTCGATCATTTCTACCAATCGGCCGTCGGGAGATGTCCCGGAGACTGCATAACCTGATTCTAAGAAAAGATTGCGGTAGGCGTTGTTAAATTCGTACCGGTGGCGGTGCCGCTCGTAAATCACTTCTTTCTGATAAAGTTTGAAAGCGAGGGTGTCTGGGTTGACACGGCACGGATACAAACCCAGTCGCATTGTACCGCCCAAATCGACTACATCTTGCTGTTCTGGCAATAAATTAATTACCGGATTTGTGGTATCTGGGTCAAATTCAGCGCTGTTAGCATCCTCTAGTTGGGCGGTGTGACGCGCCCATTCAATCACAGCACACTGCATCCCCAAACACAATCCCAAAAAGGGTATTTTATGGTGTTTGGCATATTCGATCGCCGCTATTTTGCCGTCAACTCCCCGAATCCCAAAACCCCCGGGTACAAGAATGCCGTTGATATTTTTGAGATAATTTTCCAGGTTTCCCGATTCTAAATCTTCTGAGTTAATCCAGTGCAAATTGAGGTCGCCGCCGATCGAGATTGCTGCGTGCCGCAAAGCTTCGACCACCGAAAGATAAGCATCGTTCAACCGCACGTATTTGCCCACCAAAGCAATATCAATCTTGTGGTTGGGACTGTAAAGCCGCTTGACTAAGGTTTGCCACTGAGCCAAATCGGGTTGCCGCTGTTCGAGTTGCAGCACATTGATGCTTTGTTCCGCTAAACCTTCCTGTTCCATCATCAGCGGCACTTCGTAGATACTTTTAGCATCTTGAGCGGTGATGACACATTCTTCGGGTACGTTGCAGAATTCCGACAATTTTTGTTTCATGCCAAAAGACAGCGGGCGATCGCACCGACAGACTAAAATATCTGGTTGAATGCCGATCGACCGCAATTCCTTCACCGAATGCTGAGTCGGTTTAGTTTTCATCTCCCCAGCCGCAGGAATCCAAGGTATCAGCGTGACGTGCATATACACAACATTTTGCCGCCCGACATCCTTGCGAAACTGGCGAATTGCCTCCAAAAACGGCAAAGATTCAATATCTCCCACCGTTCCGCCGATTTCCGTAATCACGACATCGGGATTAGTATTCTTTGCTACTCGGTGAATTCGCTCTTTAATCTCGTTAGTGATGTGCGGAATCACCTGCACCGTGCTCCCCTGATACTCGCCGCGGCGTTCTTTGTTGATCACCGCTTGATAAATGGAACCCGTAGTGACGCTGTTGAGGCGAGACATGGAAGTATCGGTAAAACGCTCGTAGTGCCCCAAATCCAGGTCAGTTTCGGCACCGTCTTGGGTCACAAAGACTTCTCCGTGCTGAAACGGGCTGAGAGTGCCGGGGTCAACGTTAATATAGGGGTCTAGCTTCAAAATCGAGACCGAATAGTCCCGCGACTTCAATAGGCGGCCCAAGGAAGCAGCGACAATTCCCTTGCCGATACTGGAAACCACGCCGCCGGTCACAAACACAAATTTGCTCATAGGATTTTCGACTTTAGATGCTTCAATGTCAGGTCAGACTCAAATGTGACATAGGTAATCCA
>NZ_JANMZH010000347.1:0-26324 GCF_031383065.1 Microcoleus sp. OTE_8_concoct_300
TACTAATGACTATTGACTAATGACTAATGACTAATGACTAATGACTAATGACTAATGACTAATGACTAATGACTAATGACTAATGACTAATGACTAATGACTAATGACTAATGACTAATGACTAATGACTATTGATTTGATTGGCTCTTGCATTTCGCCGCAGCATTTCGGGTTTTATGCGCCGCAGCGCCGAAGCTGTAAATCTGCGGTTCCATTCTTCGTCGGAGATGTCGGCTAATTCTGCAAGTGTCGGCGCTATATTTTCAGGATAAGGCTCAAAGTCTGCAACATCAGTTGGTTTAGCAAATCGCTGATTCCAAGGACAAACATCCTGACAAATATCGCAACCTGCTACCCAACCTTGTAATTTAGATGCAATTTCGTGGGGCAATTTTTCGGCTCGATTCTCGATCGTGTGATAAGCTATACATCGATCGGCATTCACCACAAAAGGCTCAGTAATTGCCCCGGTCGGACAGGCCTCAATGCAGCGAGTACAAGTACCGCAATGCTGCGTATGGGACTCATCGGGTGCTAACTCCAAATTAGTCAAGATTTCGCCCAAAAACACCCAAGAACCGTATTCGCGCGAAATTACATTACCATTTTTGGCAATCCAGCCAATCCCGGCTCGCTGGGCCCACATTTTATCCTGAATCGGCCCGGTATCAGCATAATACCGTGCTTCAATTCCCTCGCCTTGCGATCGCAGCCAATTTGCTAAAACCTTCAGTTTTTTGTGCAGAATTTTGTGGTAATCTCGTCCCCAGCCATAGCGAGAGATTTTAGCATATTCGACCCCTGGCTCGACCCTCCCCTCCAAAGGGGGATTCGGGGGGCGTTGGTGAGCCGTGTAGTAGTTGATGGCGACACATATTAAGGACTGCACCTCTGGCATCACCAATTGAATATCCTGCCGCTTTGGGTTTGCCATCCATGCCATATCCGCCTGATAACCCTTCTCCAGCCAAGCCTGCAATCGTTGTTTTTCTAGATCGAAATCTGCGTCTTTTGAGGCTATCCCGACTTTGTGAAATCCCAACTCTAGGGCTTTTTGCTTAATGCGATCGCTATTAATTGATTTTTTCATCGGGTAAGGAACTATAGCACAATTTGCCCTATAAGTCTAGTAATTTTCAGATTAATTTGGGGACATAATAGATAATACTTCGACAATCTTTATATTTATAAATTTGAACTCCCAAATGTCAAAAATGTCACATAATTTAGTTAAAGGAGAATTCGATTCGCAAATTCAAGTACGCAAGTAAAACCGACAGCGAATCCCACAGCATACACATGGCAGTTAGTATCCAATCAGCTCAATCTATTTTCTCGAACACCGAGATTGCGAGCGTTGTTCCGGCTACCACGGAAGCGTTCTACAAACTCAGCGTTGAAGACCAACTGGCACTGCTCTGGTATGCCTACACCGAAATGGGTGTTTCCATCACCGCAGCCGCCCCAGGAGTAGCCAGCATGGCGCTTGTCGAAGGCATCCTGGGCGAAATTAAGCAGATGTCGCCTGCCGATCAAAGCAAAACCATGTACGACCTGGCTAGCAACGCTGACACCACAATCGGCCGGATCTACA
This sequence comes from Microcoleus sp. OTE_8_concoct_300, assembly GCF_031383065.1. Taxonomy (NCBI): domain Bacteria; kingdom Bacillati; phylum Cyanobacteriota; class Cyanophyceae; order Oscillatoriales; family Microcoleaceae; genus Microcoleus; species Microcoleus sp. OTE_8_concoct_300. The sequence goes on from NZ_JANMZH010000347.1 coordinate 1,595, forward strand.
CATCCTTGCGCGTCAACACCAAACTCGGTTTCTGGTACGAGTTGGGACAGTTGATGAAACAAGGCGTTGTCGCTCCCATCCCCGCTGGCTATCAAATGTCTCCCGAAGCCACCCAAGTCCTTGAAACCATCAAGAAACTCGATCCGGGTCAGCAAATTACCGTACTTCGCAACACCGTAGTTCACATGGGCTACGACCCAGATTTCAGCCAAGAGTACGGCAAACGCTCGGCCCCCCGCAGCACTCCCACCGCTGTAGAAGAGCGGGTGAAAACCAAAATTGAGGGTATCAGCGAGCAGACTGTCCTCAACTACATCGACTACATGAACGCCTTCGACTTCACCCCAGCCGTCGGTTTATTTGCCCAAGAAGGTGCGCTGCAACCACCTTTCCAAAAGCCGATTGTGGGTCGCGAAGCCATCCTCAACTATATGCGGGAAGAATGCGTCGGACTCAAAATGATGCCGCAGCAAGGCGTGTCCGAACCCGCAGAAGATGGCTACCGCCAAGTGAAAGTCACCGGCAAAGTCGAAACTCCCTGGTTCGGATCGAATATGGGCATGAATATTGCGTGGCGGTTTTTGCTCGATCCCCAAGGTCAAATTTTCTTTGTGGCGATCGACTTGTTGGCATCTCCTAAGGAATTGCTCAATTTGATGCGCAAATAGAATATTCTGGTTCGGTCTGTCAAACAGGCTTGCCCAGAAACCCAGACACCTGCAGGTGTCTGGGTTTCTACCATTAAAGATTAAAGATTAAAGAATTGAAGAATTGGGAATGACTGATGACTACGAGGGGTTGTGGCTTCCCTACAGTTGCATTTTTTTTGAAATTAGTATTGATTGGGGTCGATCGCTCTTAAAGCTGCGCTCGACGCTCTCGGGTTCCTCCTTTTTTCGGAGAATTATTTTCCAGACCCTACTTATATCTTTTGAGGGATTTGCTGGGACAAAGAGAATGATTACAGTATACTCATTCATCTTAAATCACTTGTTTTATGACCACAACAACTCGACCTATTATAACTAGCTCTATAAAGATTGCAGGCATCACAAAGCCAACAATACTGCGATATTTTGAAACTTTAAACGCGGGCGATTTTGACGCTACGGCTAATTTATTTGCTTTGGACGGGGTTCTGCACGCGCCGTTTGAAGCTCCAATTATGGGCAGCATCTCGATCGCTACTTATCTAAAAACAGAAGCCCGAGGAATGCGGCTCGAACCGCAGCAAGGTGTCAGCCAAATTTTAGAAGATGGCAATGTAGAAGTTCAGGTCAGCGGCCGGGTGCAAACTTCCGCCTTTGGTATTAATGTCGCATGGCTGTTCTTGCTCAATTCTGACCAAAAACTCCTTTCTGTCACCGTCAAACTGTTAGCTTCTCCCCAAGAATTGCTAAATCTGCGGTCGCAGAAGAACTTTGATGTTTAATAAGCTGTTTCAGATTTAAATTGCCTATTTGGGTTTGACCTGTCGATCGCACGTAATGGCTAAAGTCAATCGATTTTAGATTTTAGATTTTAGATTATCGAATTGAAGCCTTGACCCCACGGATAAATTCGGGGGGCAAGTTTCATCTGATACAGGTTTTTTATTTCTGGACGGATGAATCCGGGGGCTGGTATCCTGGATGCTTTCGGTCATGCGATGGACAGGTTGCTCGGCTTTTTATAGCAAGAATGAGGCAGAAACCGGGTTTTTTATCCAAATCTCTGGTGAAGTGCGGCTAACGGTATAAAGATCCCGTTTATGCGGTATTTGTGCGATCGGGCCTGTACCCCTACAATCTTACAGTCTCAAGCGAGAGGGACGACACTGCAAGAAAAAGTGGCTGTCACCGCACCGTGCGACAGACAGCCTCATCGAGTCTAAAAGTGCATTGTCAATGACTAATGACTAATGACTAATTAAGATTTTTCCGGCAAACTTGCTTCCAACTTCAGACAGTTGCGACCGTCTATTTGCAAAGTGTAGTCCACCCGATCCATAAGTCTGCTCATAATCAGCCAGCCGTAGCCGCTTTCCTGTTTAGCTTCCGGTCTCGGTGGATTGTAAGTATCCATTTCGTAACCTTTACCGTAATCCCAAATTTCTAAACCAATATCCCTATTTTTTAAATTCAAGCGAATTAACACGGGCAAATTGGGTTGATCTTTGTGAGCATGGCGGATCACGTTAGAATAGGCTTCTGCTAACACCAAGCGCAAACGATTCGACTGACGCGGCCAATCGACGTGCTCTCCTAGCTCTACTTCCAAACTGCTCAGCAACCAATTTTCAACAATTGTTAAAAACCGCAAGTCGCTTGGCACATGAAGCTCAGTATTCATAAAAAAATCCCGTAAGTTTGAAAACCCTGTGTCTTGACACCAGGTATAAAACACGAAGTGCCGAATTGATTCGGCCTCAATACTTGTCGCTACTCGGGGGATACTAGCCTTTTCTGTTGAAAAATCAGGCATTCGTCATTCGGTAGAAGGCAGAAGTTAAGAGTATTGTTGAAAACTTTAGTTATGGGTCTAAAGCCCCTTAACAAGTGATAATTATACCGAGACTGCAAGCAGCGAAGTATAAAAAATCTTTGTTTCAATCCCTGACTTTTAAGTGTTGGTTTTTGCTGACGAATGCCTTCTACTTTAAACCTTTACAGGTGTTTAATCCCCCAGGAAAGCGATTCAGGAAACTAGCGGAGCGCGATCGCGGGCTAGGTTTTTTACTGTTGACTATAAGGCAGTCCTTTGCGGGACTACTCTGTGGGCCGTCAACAACCAGGGCTTCAGTTTTTTCTGCTCTCACCCCCGACTATGGGCCGGGAGTCGCTGACAGATTCAGAGAACCTCCAGAGAGAGTATGGTTTGGTCGTCTTCCTGAACGGGATTGTCAGCTCTGATATGAGCCAACAAATTGTCCAAGTTGAAGGAACCAGGTTCCTGAATCAAGAGTTGCCAAAGCCCTTCTTGTTGTAGCATAGAACGGGTTTGTTCACCCCCAGGGACCGCTTCAGTGGTCACGCTAGCTTCAGTAATCCCGTCACTGGTTAGCAGAAATACATCTCCTGACTTTAATTCGATCGTACCTGCTTTGCCTCTCCAAACTGGTAGTATCCCCAAGGGAATGCCACGAGCTTTCAGGAAATTCGGCTCGGCTGGCGTTTTACCGCTAGCGGCTTGAGCTTTCACCTCCGAGTGTGACCAAACGATCGGGTAAATGTGACCAGCATTAGCAAAGGCGAGGTGTCCCGTTGACGGAGTGTAACGAGCAACAACCATTGTAATAAAATGGTTGTTGCCGATCAGGTCGTCAGACATACTGCTATTCATATTGTGCATAACTCGATCGGGTTCGGGAGAAACTTCTTGGGAAAGTTCCCGTCGCATCACCGAAATCGCGCTGGCCATAAATAGAGCAGCCGGAACTCCCTTACCCGAAACATCTCCCACCGCTATCCAAATATCCCCTTGGGAGTGGACGTAGACTTCAAAAAAGTCGCCGCCAACTTCCCGCGCGGGATAGCAGCAAGCTTGCACCCTGACTGTTTCAAAATCCGGCCAACTTTGGCGCAACAAGTTTGTTTGGATTTGGCGAGCCACTTCCAACTCGTTTTGCATCTGCTTGGCTAAATCCAGAGTGCGCTGGTATAGCTTAGCTTGAGACAGGGCGAGAGCAGCTTGAGCTGCTACACCTTCTATTAACTCTATATCTTCTGCCGACCAAGGGTTATTGCCGCCAATCTGGCACAAAGCCAGTACAGCCAGCAATTCTTGCTGGTAAGTCAGGGGCACGGCAATCTCAACCGATTTACCGTCCCCCCCACTGTTTGGGTTCACTTGAGTTTGGCGGCTGGCTACGGCTTGAACCAGCAAATTTTCATCAAAAGAAAAGTGAATGGTCTCGTCGGTTTGGGCTTGGTAGGGGAAGGTACTTGGCAATAGTCGATCGGTCTCTACCGGCCGCAGCATACAATAGTTGGCTTCAAAAGTTTGGCCTACGGTTTGAACAATAGTTTGTACCATACTAGAGTAATCTAGCGACCCGCGAATCACGCTCATTACCTCATTGAACAGAGATTCTTTGCGCAAAGCGCGGCGCAATGCAACGCTGCGCTGCTTGTAGTATTTGTAAGTTTCTGAGGCTTGATTGATCACCAATTTGAGTTCTTCTGGATTCCACGGTTTGGTGATGTATTTAAAGACTTGACCTGAGTTGATGGCCTCGACCAAATCTTCAACATCTGTGTATCCCGTTAGCAGAATCCGAATCGTATCGGGAAATCGCTCGACTGTTTTCCCCAAAAACTCAGTGCCATTCATTTCTGGCATTCGCTGGTCAGATATAATCACCGCCATCTCGCCCTGTTGGTCTAGAACTTCCAGGGCGCTGAGGGCGCTATCTGCTTTGTAAACTTGAAAGTCGCGTCGAAACGTCCGGTACAATAAATCCAAGTTGTCGGGTTCGTCATCGACTACCATCAGTTTCAGCTTGCTTCCATCTCCCCGACTCATCTTTCTTCCCCCTTGAAAACCCCCACCCTAGCTGTACTCAGCAAGGTGGCGGGAGGAAAAGGGGGGCTGGATATATGCAACATATCAGTTACGTCAAGTTGAGTTAAAGAAACCCGTTTCACCTCAAGGTGAGCATTCCTTTCGCACCATCTGTTCGCAGAACAGATGAGAGGCTTTCGATACTGTAACCCGCCTCGGTAGGCCGCTTCAATAGGGAAAATTCCCCAGTGAGCTTTCGCGCTTTGATACGAGTAACGACCGTGTTAGCAGTCGGTACTTTTCTCAACACACCAGCCTTCCAAATGACTAATTAATGCTCTGATTGCAGAGTTATTAACTAGCTGCATAATGTCCTCGGTGTGAATTTTAACACTTACTACTAACCCCGGTATTGCTACCTGAGTGTGGTCAAAATCGGCTGAATTTCAAGCCCCACTATACCCGGAGGGTTAGCGGTGGGTTGTTGGCGCTATTCCCTACACCTGTGCCGAATCGCACGCTTATTGCTGCATTCAAGTCCCCCTAATCTCTGAACTTTTTGCAGCAAGCATATTACTACTGCCGAATCAAGCTACTCTTTCTGCCAGTCTGAGCTTAGCAGAACGAGAGCGGGGATTTCTAGCTACTTCTTCGGATTGTGGCACGATCGGCTTTTTTGTAAGTACCTGTAAACTGGGTGTTCCTCTGAGTTGGTGCTTGACGGGTCGGTCTTCCAGGCTGTGAAATGTAATGATTCCGATTCTGCCACCGGGTTTTAACCACCTTGGGGCAAGGTTTAGGAAAGTTTCTAAAGACGACAGTTCGGAGTTGACGGCTATCCTTAAAGCTTGGAAAGTGCGGGTGGCCGGATGGATTCTGCCGTTGCGCTGCTTGGGAGGGAAGGATCGGGCGATCGCCCCAGCGAGTTCTGTTGTAGTTTGAAAAGGACGGCTTTGTACAATCTGCCTCGCGATGCGCCGCGACAGTCGCTCTTCACCGTATTTGTAAATAATATCTGCTAGTTTAACTTCTTCCCAGTGATTGATAATCTCTTCTGCCGTCAAAGATTGCTGCTGGTTCATACGCATATCTAGTTGAGCTGGGTGGCGAAAACTAAATCCTCGTTCCGGTGTATCGAACTGAGCCGAGCTGACGCCCAAGTCTGCTATGATACCATCAAATTCCGCATCTGGGGAGTTGTATTCCGCAAAGTTGCCGTGCCAAAACTCAACGGGCGAGTTGGCAAATCGGGTTTGGCAAAAACGGATGGCTTGTTCGTCGCGGTCGATCGCCATTACTGTAACATCGGCCGCCGCCGCTAAAATCAAACTCGTGTGTCCGCCGCCCCCAAGCGTCGCGTCCAAATAGCGGCCGCCTGGACGCACAGCCAAACCCGCAATTAACTCGCTTCCCAAAACTGGAACGTGATAGGTGTCAAGACTGACATCCGATCCAAGGGTCTCCTTTTCAGAGAGCTCGATATCCTTCATAATCATAAAAGCCAACCAAAAATCAACAATAGCTAGTAATCATTAATTCATTTAATTATGTCAAGAATTGAGACTAGAACCGAACCGATGGTGCTCAACATGGGGCCGCACCACCCATCCATGCACGGGGTACTCCGGCTAATCGTCACCCTAGACGGGGAAGATGTGGTGGACTGCGAGCCTGTTTTGGGGTATCTGCACCGCGGGATGGAAAAAATCGCCGAAAATCGCACCAACGTGATGTACGTGCCCTACGTAAGCCGCTGGGACTATGCGGAGGGGATGTTTAACGAAGCGGTGACAGTAAATGCACCGGAAAAGTTGGCGAATATTGCTGTCCCCAAACGGGCGAGTTACATTCGGGTAATCATGCTGGAGTTGAACCGGATTGCTAACCATTTGTTGTGGTTGGGGCCGTTTTTGGCGGACGTGGGGGCGCAAACTCCTTTTTTCTATACTATGCGCGATCGCGAACCAATTCTCGACTTGTGGGAAGCCGCTACAGGTTATCGCATGGTGAATAATAACTATTTCCGCATTGGCGGAGTCGCCGCAGATTTGCCCTACGGTTGGGTAGATAAGTGCCAAGATTTCTGCGATTATTTGCTTCCCAAAATTGACGAGTACGAACGTTTAATTACCAACAATCCAATCTTCCGCCGCCGGATTGAAGGGCTGGGTACTATTTCTCGCGAAGAAGCGATTAACTGGGGACTGTCTGGTCCGATGTTGCGCGCTTCCGGCGTTAAGTGGGATTTGCGGAAAGTTGACCATTACGAATGTTATGACGACTTCGACTGGGAAGTTTGTACCGAAGCTGCTGGCGATTGTTTAGCCCGGTATGTGGTGCGGATTCGGGAGATGCGCGAGTCGGTTAAGATTCTCAATCAAGCCTTGAAAGGACTCCCCGGTGGATCTTACGAGAATTTGGAAGCGAAGCGCTTAGAAAGCGGGCCAAAATCTGAATGGAATGGTTTTGACTATCAGTTTATTGGCAAAAAAGTTGCGCCGACTTTTAAGATTCCCAAGGGCGAACATTATGTCCGCGTTGAAAGCGGCAAGGGTGAGTTAGGGATTTATATTATCGGGGATGATAATGTGTTCCCTTGGCGCTGGAAGATTCGGACTGGGGATTTTAATAATTTGCAGATTTTGCCTCACATTGTTCGCGGCGTGAAGATTGCGGATTTGGTGGCGATTTTGGGGAGTATCGACATTATTATGGGTTCGGTTGATAGGTAGGTTTGGTCGGTTTTTATCTGATAATTTAACCCGGTTTTTTTGTGGAACCGGGTTAAATTTTTTAAACCGCAGATGAACGCGGATAAACGCGGATGGATTGCTATTAACGTCGCTAAAAAATACCTTATTTCTCTCTACTCTCTTCCTCTGTGTCCTCTGCGCCCTCTGCGGTTAATAAAAAAAATCTCTCCTTCACAAATGAAACAACATCAACTTTGATTCGATAAATTATGAAAGTTCAGCAATCAGATATCAATGACAGCAACTGGGAACTCTGCAATTTAATCTGCGAAAGAATTGCGACAACTCCGCAGCAGCGAATTACTTTTGCTGAATATATGAATTTGGCATTATATCATCCGCAGCACGGTTATTACAATAGCGATCGCCCGTCGATCGGCAAACAAGGCGATTTTATCACGTCGCCTCATTGGAGTCCTGATTTTGCGGAGGTTTTGGCAGAACAGTTTGTGGAAATGTGGCAAATTCTCCTTAGCGGAGCCCTCGAAGAGGATCGCCCTTTCAATTTCGCGATCATAGAAATGGGCGCTGGGCGGGGAACTTTCGCCGAAAATGTGCTGCAATATTTGCAACGGCAACATCCCGACTTATTTAAAAGTTTAACATACATAATTGTTGAAATTTCGCCAAGACTTCAAGCGGAACAACGCCAAAGATTAAGTGATATCAAGTGTGTTAAGTGGTGTAATTGGGATGAGATAGTTAATAATTCAATAGTCGGTTGTTTCTTTTCTAACGAGTTAGTGGATGCTTTGCCCGTGCATCAATTCATTCTGGAAGAAGGGCAAGTTAGGGAGATTTACGTTGCCGCACAAACCCCAAAAAATGAACAAAAAGAGATAAAATTTGTTGAAGTAATTGGCGAACTTTCCACGCCTAAAATTGCCAAATATTTGGATTTGGTAAGCATCGATTTGTCGGCGAGTATTTATGGGGATGGTTATCGCAGTGAGGTGAATTTGGCGGCTTTGGACTGGATGAGTACAGTTGCTCAAAAGTTGCAGCGGGGATATTTGTTAACTATTGATTACGGTTATCCGGCGCACCGCTATTACAATCCGAGGCGCAGGGAGGGGACGCTACAGTGTTATTATCTGCACCGCTATCACAATAATCCTTATATTAATGTGGGGCGGCAGGATTTAACGGCTCATGTTAATTTTACGGCGCTGGAAAGGCAGGGTGAATTGTGCGGTTTGGATGTGGTAGGGTTTACTCAGCAGGCTTTGTTTTTGATGGCGTTGGGTTTGGGCGATCGTATTGCTTCTCTGTCTACAAATGATGCGGAAGCATTGGATTTGGCAACGTTTTTGCGCCGACGGGAGGCTTTGCATCAGTTGATCGATCCGATGGGTTTGGGGGGTTTTGGGGTTTTGGTGCAGTCGAAGGGGTTGAGGGAGGAGGAAAAAGTGCGTGAAACTAAGCTATCCCGTAGGGAATCGCTCAAAGGTTTCACGGTGCCTTAAGTTAACTAGAATCAGCAACACGCACTCTTTTCCAATTACTTTTGTCATAACTTAAGCGCACTGACTCAGTGGCGGAAATTCCCATTTTCCAGAATATAAAGTAGATGGCAGCTTTAAACAATAGGCAGCAGGAATCACCTCGATCAACCACCAATTAAACATATCTCGTTGAGCCGCAGCAAAACCCGAAATAGCATCTCCGGTAATGGCATCATACAAAATATCCAAGATGGCATTGTAGGCTGTTTTGGTGTTGAGTGTTTGCAGCAAGCCGTAGAAGATATTATAAGCTTCGTCAGTAGCTTGATACTTTCCAATTTTGTTGATATTAGGAAACAAGGTATCTGCCCAAGTTTCTGGGATTTCACAACTATCCTTCAGCCAACAAGATACAATTCCTTCAACGATATCAGCTTTGTGTTCTTCAGGAAAGTAATGTTTAATAGTCGGTTTAGCTGCTAATGCTATTCCATAAGCCATATAGACGTATCGCTGATGGGATATTGGATCATTAGGCATTCCAAAGGCTGTCATTACTTCTACAAAAGCTTCTTCTACATTGCACTTTCCACCTCGTTCGTATAAATCACGATACTTTCTGTCCCAAACCGTGTGAAGTGTTTGCTGTAATTGGTCTGGAATATCTGAGTTGCTGGGCAACTTAAAATCCGTGTAATGACCTATATCAAACTCGATCATTGACTTTCCCTCTTTATGTATTTTCCTTAATCATAAACCAAGATTCAGTTAATTTTAAACTTCATATCACCTCAATTTTACCTTGGGTACAGAAGCCAGTAAAGCTCTGATAGGCTCTACTGGCTGTCTATCCTGTATGTCTACGGATATGGACGTTCGTAGAAGATAATTACTTTAATATTCTGGAACCTCATGTTAAAGTCCTCATCACAAGTAATGTTGCAGCCAGAACACATATCTCTCTCAGTGTAGAGGTAGAGTATTCCTTCTACCTCCAAAGAAACATCATCTCTTTCCAAGTCTTCTGCAAGTGCATTGAAAATCTTGTACTCAGCGTGGTGTTCATTGTAAAAGGATTTTTGTCTATCAATCCTTGCCTCAAAAAACAACTTTGGCCCATCCTCTTTACCAGGAATATTTAGAGGGTCTGGCTTGCTGGTAGCTTCTTTGCTATAAAAAAGGCCAGTTTCTAGTTCTAGTTTTGCAGCAGCAGCATTACCAAGACGGGGTTTTCTAATATAGAACGCTCGAACATCTTGAGCCTTAGTCCGCAGTTCCTCTACCATATCCCGATGGCCATCAGGTATGTCTTGGGGATACTCGTAATGAGGTGTGTTTCTAGAGGGGTTTCCTGTAGTTAAGTTTTTTGTCACGCGATTAATTTTTTCTAAAAATATAATTTTATATATAAGCTGACTTAGACATAAGCTTAAAGCCTCGTCTGACTCAGGTATTTTAATTATACCCCACTTTCAAATTAACTGCAAACTCTGCTCTGACACCTCTAATTCAGCCCATTTTAATCGTTCCTGAATAGACATCCCCTGCAACTTTTTACTCATTTCATATAAATCAACTTGGGGATAATCCCCCTTAAATAGCGGGATTAAAGCCTCAACAACAGCAGCGATTCCCTGCGGCGGCACTGCATTGCCAATCTGCCGCCGCACTTCTGTCGTAGAACCTTCAAAAACAAAATCATCGGGGAATGTTTGCAATCTTGCCCTTTCACGATTTGTCAAAGAACGCGGTTCTAAATAATGATAACCCCAAGTCCCGCCACCTCCACCCGCAATAATTGTCGATGATGGTTTATCTGGATGAATTCGCCGATAAACGTGACTGATCATGCCTTTGACATAGTACGGACTATCCTTGGGAATATCCGAAAAATTCCCTCCCGGTTTAATTCGATTTAAAATTTCAACGGTGCGGGTCTGAATTTTATGATGTTTGTTATTGTCAAGAACTGCTTCGACATTTTTGAGTGCTTCGCCCGCAGTTCGATAAGGTTTTTTGCGATTTTGACCGTATTCTGGCTGAGGATGCACAAAGTTAAATCCTGTATCCATCCGAATGCCAACTAATAACACTCTTTGGCGAAATTGGGGAACTCCGTAATCAGCGAAGTTATAGAGTTTAGGTTTAACTAAGTAGCCTGGTGCTATACTTTCAAAGTCAGAAATTATTTGTTTTATTGCTTGATAATTATTTGCACTTAATAAACCTTTGACATTTTCTGCTACAAAAGCTTTGGGCTTTTTTTTGTTGACAAAATCGAGAAAGTATGTATATAAATTGCCTCTGGTTCCTTCAAGTCCGGGGCGCTTCCAAATCAGGGAGAAATCTTGACAGGGGAATCCTCCTATACATATTTCAGCTTCGGGAACTTGTGCAATGTCTATATTTTCTATGCTGTCGTTGATGATGACATCAGCAATGTTTCTGCTGAATGTTTTGCAGGCGTATGGATTGGAGTCGATCGCCCAAACTACTTTAAACCCGGCTTTGTGGAAGGGCAAGTCCATGCCGCCGCAACCTGAAAACAATGATATCAGTTGCGGTTTTTTTTCCCAATTTATGGGATCTAGACGTTCAATTAACATAGGACTGTAACCTGAGGCAATAGCGGGAAGGATGCCCGCGACACAAGAGTGTGATTATACCAAATAGTCGTAAGGCGCGCACGGATCACCTTACTAACACTCTATTTCTTTTCATGTTTCACTCTTCGTCATCTAATTCGATTCCCGCTTGACGCAATTTTTCAGCCAATCTTTCAGCGCGGAGTCGTTCGCGATCGGCTCGTTCTTCCGACCAAAGCAACAACTCGCCTTCTGCATCCCACCACCTCAACCAACAGCCTGTCCTTCCTTCGTGCGTTCCTTCCCAAATACCTAAAAATAGGTTTAATCCCGGTATCCAATAACGTCCGTTTTCATCAGGTTTTTGGAAGTTGTAGTGCTCTGATTCTAAAGCGTAAACTTCTAAATGAGCTGTTTTGGCTCGGAATATGACGTATCGGGGGACTTTGATTACTTGCTCGTAAAAATACCACTTTCCCACCCGCGAGGTAAATTCAACGGAGTATTCTTCTCCATAGGTTTCTGAAAGAAATTCCATCACGATTTGGGGGATGGTTCCTTCTGTGTGCGGGGTGTAACTGCGGCGGACTTGCGAGACATTTTTGGGATTGACGGGTTTCACGTACATCCAATCTGGTGCTTTGCAGATAATACGCTGTTCGTCGCTGCTTGAACCTGGAAAACTTATGCCGGCACAAATGGCAAAGTTGGAAACAATTAAGGCATCCTGCATTAATTCGGGAAATGCTGTTAGCGGCTGGCGCAAAGCGGCGGCTAATAATGGTTGGCTTTCGTCTTCTACGGGGTCGTCTGGTAGTTGGAAATCTTCTGGTAGTAGCGGCCAGGTGATTGTGAGTTTTGTTTGGGGGTTTTTAGTTGTTACAGACATAGTTTATCAGAGGTTAAATGTTTTAATGTTTAAATTATATCTTTTGGTTTTTGGGATTCATGTTAATGGCTTAATGACGAGGCCGAGGCTTTGGATATGCGTTACCGGGCAGAGCCAATTAGTAACGACTTAAGGCGACAGTCCGCCAGGGGTTGAAACCCCTGGCTAATAGCTAAAGTCCTCTTAAGAGGACTGAGAAGAAGACTGTTAAAATAATTAGTCCTCTGAGCGAGGACTTTAGCTTTGAGGCAGGGAATTCATTCCCTGCCGGACTTAATATGCAGCTATGATTTTCTGCTGTAGCTCGTTTGTCATTGCTAGTAGTTCCGATTGCCCGATCGCACTTTGTTCACCACTCGCCAACCACTTCAATTGTACCGTCTCGTTTTCAGCTTCCGCATCTCCCAAAACTAAACACGCAACTGCACCGCTTCTGTCGGCTCTTTTAAACTGTTTCCCGAAAGCACTAGCGCTCAAATCTATCTCTACACTAAACCCGGCAATTCGCAATTTTTGAGCTAACAATACCGATTGCTGTTCTGCTTTTTCGCCCCTGGATACCAAATAAAAATCCAACTTGGGCGCGGGCAAAGGTTGCAACTTTTGCAACAGGATAATCAACCTTTCGATACCCATTGCCCAACCGACGGCCGCCGTATCAGGGCCGCCCAATTCCTTTACTAAACCGTCGTAGCGGCCGCCTCCGCAAACTGTTGCTTGCGCTCCCAAATCGTCGGAGATAATTTCAAATGCGGTGTAGGTATAGTAATCTAAGCCGCGCACTAATCTGGGATTTAACTGATAGCTAATTCCTAAATTTTTGAGCATAAGCTGCACTTGCTCGAAGTGATCTCGCGATTCCTCTCCCAAATATTCTAAAATGCTCGGCGCACCAGCTACAATTTCTTGAGTGCGCTGATTTTTGCTGTCCAATATCCGCAGCGGGTTTCGAGTCAAGCGGTCTTGAGAATCCGCGTCTAATTCGTCTTTGTACGGTGTAAAATAATCGATCAAAGCTTGTCGGTAATTTTGTCGGTCTTGCTTATTTCCGACCGAATTAATATCGAGGCGCAAATTTTTTAAACCGAGGGTTTGCAGGATGTCGCAGGCGATCGCAATTACTTCGACATCCGCACGGGGATTCGCACTCCCCAAGACTTCCACGCCAATTTGATTGAACTGCCGCTGTCTTCCTTCTTGCGTGCGTTCGTAGCGAAACATCGGCCCCGCATACCACAGACGCTGCACGTCTCCCGCCGCGTACAAACTGTTTTGAATAAAAGCTCGGACTACTCCGGCGGTGCCTTCTGGACGCAAAGTAGTCGATCGATCGCCCTTATCCTTAAAAGTGTACATTTCCTTACCCACAACATCGGTAGCTTCGCCGATGCCGCGTTCAAATAAAGATGTCTGTTCAAAAATTGGCGTCCGAATTTCTCGATAAGCCGCTTTTTTCAAAATTGTTCTAGCGACTTCTTCTATATTTTGCCAGTATTGAATTTCAGCGGGCAAAATATCCCGCGTTCCGGGTAAAGTTTTAATTGCACTCATTTTGTTAGTTATTGGTCATTAGTCATTGGTCATTAATCATTGGTGGTTGGTCATTAATCATTAATCATTGGTCATTGGTATTAAAGTAACTGGTATGAAAGTTGTTAGCAAATAGCCTTTTAACTAAGCAGCTCATAACTTCTGTATTCGTTAGTTTTGTGTCCTTAACTCTTAGCTAATGACTAATAACTGCTGACGAATGACTAATGACTTAATAATTCCCAAACTCCGTAACGATCGCCATAATAAGCCAAAATGCGATCGACTAGCTCGCGACCTGCCAAATCGAACCCTTCAGGATACTGTATCCACAAACCCCCAATTTGGCTGTCGCTGTAATCAAACCGCTGCGACTGCTGCGGAATTAAACCAGTTTGCACCCCTTCAACTTGACGCAAATGAACCGCCACTTCGCGATACACCGCCAACGGCAATCCAGGGCATTGAATTTGATAGCGGAGTTGTTTTTCTTGTGCCGTTTGCATCATTTCTTTGCCTGTCCCCAACCAGATCCCCTACTTAAGATACTTCTTTATCCATCGGCCCCGGTAGAGGGCAGCAGTTAATATTGTCCAAACATACCTTCCCCCACTGCAACGCCCAGCGCACCAGGGTAACTCGATTGTCAGCGCGCGTCTTGTTCAAGATATTGCTAATGTGGTTGTCAACTGTACGCTTGCTAATCTCTAACTTTTCGGCTATTTTCTCATTAGTCAATCCCGCCGCTACTAACTCTACCACTTGCAATTCTCTGTCCGACAGGGTGACAGGGGTACCAGAGACGATCCCGCTCATAAATTTTTCCTATGTCTGCATATTTACCTATCTACAATTCTAGAGGATTAGGGATGAAGTATGAAGAGAAAATTAAATTTGCTGTGCTACTGTTTCGGGCCCGAAGCAGCAACTCGCTTGCAGAATCGCAAAAAGTGCAAACTCAGCGCCGACACAGCATGACCCGCAACGACTTGCACTGCTGGCACCGTTCCGGTGGCGCGTGATCCCCCCTTTACCTGCGCGCATCTGACATCCGGGCCAAAGCCGCAGATGTTTTTAGGTAAAACAACTGATACGCCCGCACTGCACTTGTGCGTTGAGCGAGTAACTGCCAGTATCAGTAAGTCTGATATTATAGGAGCAGCCATTAAAAAATAGCTTGCAATTTTTCTGGGATGGGTTAAAAATAATTGTTGACCTGTCTACTGCTGGTCTAAAATCTAAAATCTAAAATCTAAAATAGATATGACTTATCCTCGCGTTCTGTGTCTGGGTGAAATCTTATTTGATTGTTTAGCAGACAAACCAGGAGTATCTCTCGAAGAGGTAGAATCTTGGACTGCATATCCCGGCGGTGCTCCTGCTAATGTTGCCTGTGCTTTGGCTAAATTGGGGACGGCGGCGGGATTTATCGGTGCTGTAGGTGGGGATGAATTGGGGAATTCCCTAGTGCAGGTATTGCAAGAAGTAGGGGTTGATACCGCTGGAGTGCAGCACCATCCAAGTGCGCCGACGCGGCAAGTTTATGTTTTGCGGAATGAAGCGGGCGATCGAACTTTTGCTGGTTTTGGCGAATTTCATACTGCGGATTTTGCCGACACCCACCTCCTCGCTGCACAACTACCTGAGGTGCTGTTTGAAAATGCCGAATTTTTAGTGCTAGGCACTTTAGAATTAGCTTATCCTGAAAGTCGAGAGGCGATCGCCCGAGCGATCGAGCTAGCAGAACAGTATGACCTGAAAATTATACTTGACATCAATTGGCGTCCCGTGTTTTGGCCAAATCCAGACGAAGCAAAAGCGCACATTAGAAAACTCTTAAAAAAAGTTGATTTTGTCAAGTTATCTGACGAAGAAGCCGAATGGTTGTTTGACACTACCGACGCTGGAGCTATTACCTACCGCCTCGATTCCGTAGAAGGCGTTTTGGTGACTGCGGGCGAGAAAGGTTGCACCTATTGTATCTCGGAAAATGAAGGAAAAATCCCCGCCTTTAAGGTAGATGTTGAGGATACAACAGGTGCCGGCGACGGGTTTCTGGCTGGTTTTGTCAGCCAATTGTGCAAGGTGGGAATTAAGAGTTTAGCCACTCCAGAAATCACAAAAAAAGTTGTAACTTATGCGAGTGCGGTAGGTTCGATGACAGCGATGAAACCGGGTGCAATTGCGGCTCAACCAACCGCCGCTGAAGTAGAAGCTTTCTTGTATTTGTACAAAAATTAGCACGCCAAACCTCTCCCCCGGCAACGGAGAGGGGGCTAAATTTGGTTCAGAAACCCCGTTGCTCCGAAAAAAATAACTCTTATACAAATCCGCGTTAAAAACCCTCGATAAGACTCGGCGATTAAAATCGCTACTATACAAACTCTCGCCCTAGTTAAGAGGGACTAAGAAATAAACTGGTATAGCCTTTTTCAGTAACATGAGGTACTATCTGGCATAGGGCATGGGGCATGGGGCAAACAGGGCATGGGGCATGGGGCAAACAGGGCATTGGGGATTGGCCCGCGCAGGGCATACCTCACCTCGCTTGAGAGCTGCTATATTTAAGCCCGATTTAGTATTAGAGGTTTTATTTGGGGCAATTAACCGCACATCAGATGATTTTTAATTTGGCGCACGATTAACTCTAGTGGCTGCGAAGCATCTATGATAATTGCATCTTCTGGTTCTTCGAGAGTTTCTAACTGACTTAACAGCAAGTCTGCTTTCATGTAGTGATTTTCGCGACTTGTTAACCGGGCTGCCAATACCTCAAAAGAACATTTCAGATAAACTATTTTCATCCGCTGTTGGTCGCGGCAGAGCATTTCGCGGTAAGATGCTTTTAAAGCAGAACAAGCCAACACAACATTTTTATTTTCCAACAGCCACCTGTCTATTGCAGCTTGCAATTGTAACAGCCAAGGAAGGCGGTCCGCATCTTCTAAAGGAATGCCCCGACTCATTTTCTCGATATTAGCGGATTGGTGAAAATCGTCGGCATCGCTGAAATCCCAATTGAGAGATTGCGCCAGCAACTGGCCAACTGTAGTTTTGCCTGAACCGGAGACTCCCATCACGATCGTAATCATGGCGCCTATTTACCGAATACTTGCAATTTGATCGAGTTGTGCGATCGAGAAACCGGGTTTCTTAAGTTGCCCGATGAATCATACAATTATAAACTATTCAACAAACCCAGTGTCTTTCTAATTCTAGAGCAATTTTATTCCCGAGTGGGTCTAATGCATTCACAATAATTAACTTGGGTTCTTCCGTAAGTTTGTGATGAGAATTTTACTTCTTGTTGCTGATTATCCGATCGCACTTGCAGCTAAAACATCACTGCTAACCGGCTGGTACATCGGACTGGAGAAGGGGCGAAAGTCTCGCCCATCGGCGGTCATCTTGCACAGCAAGCGGAACTGTAGCGGCGTTGGGGGTTGATTGAGGCGATCGACTTCTACGCGAACCAATTCTCGATGCTGCGAGATAACTTGAAAAAAATCCCCGCAAAGATAGCGCGGACAATAGCCTACAATCCAGCGATCTTCAGTACACAGAAGCAAAGCAGAGGAATCGTGCGGATTTTGAAATTCGTGGGCTAAATACAAAAGTTCGCCCACTTGAAGCCCATTAATCCGTTCAATTGCCGGCGTGGGAAGGTGTCGCAGTCCCTGTGCAAAAAAATGGATGCGGTAACGTCCATTTTCATCCGGTTCGGGACAGGGGAATACCTCAAATTTATCAGTTACCCGTTTCCCTCCGCTGCGGGCCAATAAAGCAATTGGGTCATCTTCGTGTTGAGGGATATTCAACCACTCTACAAATTCAGGGTAGTCAGGGCGCGATCGCGGCCGCACTCGATTAGAAAACAAGGGAAACAGTTTCTGTGAAGTGTAAACCTTATTGAAATCAGGGAAAGATGGCAAGGGTTCAAACCTGCACTTATCTTTAGCTTCTAGAACACCATTTGTATAATTGAACTGGTATTCTTTACCGTTAAATGTCAATCGACCAATCGGAAACCAAGAACCGCTGCCCGGGTCTTGCCAAGCCAAAAATAGTGTTTTCAAAGCAAATCTCCTGTCAATTCAAGTAGCCTTTCTCTGTTATATTTAAGTATTTTTTGGGAAAACTCAATCGTAATTTGTGAAATGCGATCGCGCGGTATCCGGTTAAAAATGGCTAGCGTATCATTAGCTGAAATCCTCGCAAGGCAATTGAGCCAAATTAGGGCTGCTTGGGGATAGTATAGCGCTGCGGAGCGGAATGCCTCAAAAGTCTTGAGAGGCTTTGGTCTATTATCGCTAGGATATAACTGAGAAGAGCATCTTTTTGCATAAGCTTGGACAGAATAGCCAGTATCTTTTGTAATCAATCTCTTTTGCCGTTCTTCATCAGATATCCGCACTCCCAAACTAGAGGCATGGTCGTGAGTTGGTGCTAGATATCTGGCCATATTTAAAGTAGGATAACTTTCGGGTTTATCTAATACACCCCAATTCTCTGAGTGACGGTCTGTATTGCCAATCCAGGCATCTAATAGCAAATATCCGACAAAAGTTTCTACTGCTGTTTCTATCCCGACTGGCGGAACCCAATCGAGGGGCAAATTAACAGAATTGTCTGCGATCGCATTCAACACAATATCAACTTTGTGCGGTGCGTTCGCAGACAAAACTTGATTCCCAGGAATGAAACTGCCACCATCTGGCAAAAATGATGGTGAGACAGTTCCGCGTTGACTTCTCCAAGTTGCCAGTTCATATTGAGCATGGGGCAGTCCGAGCAATTTGCACAACTCGGCTGCAATTTTTTCTGCCCAATCTTCACCTGTATTCGGTCGAGACTGTTTGTACAAGCAGCGACCAAATTCTGAGTGAGGGAACCAGAATTTGTTCTTAGTTCCCATTTGTTCTTCTTCAGATAGATCGTAATCTGATTCTGGAACAACAATAACCGGAAACTCATCAGCCATTTTTGCAAATTTAGAGAATGCTAAAAGACACTTTCTAGCATAAGAATTCTCGCGGATCGGTGACATACCCAGTCAGCGCAGAAGCCGCCGCCGTGTAAGGCGAAGCTAGATAAACTTGCGCTTCTTTATTCCCCATCCGACCGGGGAAATTGCGGTTAGTTGTAGACACGCAAATTTCCGGTTCGTTCATCCGCCCGAAAGTATCTTTCGGGCCACCCAAACAAGCGGCGCAAGAAGGCGCTGCGGGTTCGATGCAGCCTGCTGCTAAGAAGATTTCCGAAAGCGTTTGACCCTCGTATTTTGTGACAAACAAATCTTCGTAAACTTTCTGAGTTGCTGGTACTAAATAAGTCGGAACTTTGACTTGGTATCCTTTGAGAATGCGGGCGGCATTCAGAAAGTCGGAGGTTTTGCCCCCGGTGCAGGAACCGATGTAAACTCGATCGATTTTGACATCGCTGCAGTTGCGGGCTAAGTCGCGGTTGTCGGGGGAGTGCGGTTTGGCGACGACTGGTTCTAATTTGGTGACATCGTAGGTGCGATCGCTGTAAAATGTAGCATCCCCATCGCTGTAAAATGAATCGAAGGGTTTGTCAGTCCGAGAAGTAACGTAATCAAACGTAGTTTTGTCGGGCGCAACCGTGCCGTTTTTGCCACCAGCTTCAATCACCATATTGCACAGCGTCATCCGTTCTTCCATCGTCAAACGCTCAACTGTATCGCCGGCAAATTCCATTGTCCGGTAGTTAGCACCGGCAACGCTAATATCACCAATAATCTGCAAAATCAGGTCTTTTGCTAACAAATAATCCGGCAGTTCGCCGTTGAGTACAAAGCGCATGGTTGCGGGAACTTTGATTAAGAGTTTGCCGGTTCCCATGATAAAAGCCGCGTCTGTATTGCCGATACCGGTGGCAAATTGTCCGAAAGCGCCGGCATTGCAGGTGTGGGAATCTGTGCCGAAGAGCACTTCGCCGGGCCGGGTGTGCCCTTCTTGTGCTAGGGCGATGTGGCAAACTCCTTTGTAGTCGGGATTTGCTTTGAAGTCCGATCGATCCGTGATGTCGTAGAAGTATTTTATCCCTTGTTCCCGTGCAAAATCGCGGAGAATATCGACATTACGGTTAGCGCGTTCGTCGTTGGTGAAAATGTAGTGGTCGGGAATTAGGACGATTTTGTCTGGGTTCCAGACTTTAGCATTCTCACCGAATTCGCGTTTGAAAACGCCGATGGTGCCGGGCCCGCAGACATCGTGGGTCATCAGTACGTCTGTGTCTACCCAAATGTTTTCTCCGGGCTCAACTTTAGTGCGGCCTGATGCTTTGGCTAAGATTTTTTCGGTCAGGGTCATTCCCATAGTTCGATCGCTCTTTTTTATTTGATGCTACATAGTGTATTGTAAGCGAAACATCGCCTGATGTTGACAGGTAATTTATCAACTAAACATTTTCTTCAATCTTAAATCTCAAATCTCAAATCGATTGACTGTCACTTTCTTTTTCGCCGAGCGCTAATCTCTACAATAGCCTCTACTGCCATTAACACATAAATAAAAATTCTGCCAGTCCCTCGATTAAGTGACTGGTAACTAACAGCTAGTGAGTGTTATTCGTTAGTTATTACTTAAGAAAAGCAACTTAAATTAGGGACTCTCCAAAAGTCTCAGAGTGCATTTCTACAGTTGTATACCTTAATAAGAGTGAAATGAGCGAGAGTCGCGCACCGTAAGGCTATCTGGTTTCGCCATTCTCACCAGTATGGCAATGGAGATACTTCCCATGAATTCACAAAACCGTCAGGGCGCCGTTATTTTGACATCAGAAGGTATTGATAAATTCCCACCAGCCAAAACTGAGGCCAAAAGTTACGAAAATTGCTACGAACATTATACTCTCGAAGCTTTAGGCGATCGCACTGGCAAGGAGCTAGATACTTTAATTAAGGTAATAGCCAAACAAATCTTGGATCGGGTAGGGGCGATAGTTGTGGAGATTACAGGGGAGGTGCAATTCATGACTCAACGGGCAGAAGAAATTTTGAGCCAGTATTTTTTACCCCGCATCCCATATTCATTGCCAGAATCCTTACAACATTGGTTCAAGGAGCAGATGGCGCGACTCACATTCAACGGCGCTGATCCATCTCGCTGTTTACCCTTGCACATTCAACAAGCAGGAAGACAGTTGATCGTCCGTCTGATTCCAGATCCCATCAACCAGCAATATCTCTTGCTATTGGAGGAAAAAGAACTGCAATCATTCTCTATTTCCGCCCTGGAATCCCTAGGACTCACCAAACGCGAGGCCGAGGTTTTATTCTGGATTGCCAAAGATAAAAGCAATGCAGGAATCGCTAAAGTGCTCGGTTGCAGTGAAGGAACAGTGCGAAAACATCTGGAGCATCTTTACGGGAAACTCAATGTACAAACCCGGACGGCTGCTGTGATGGTTGCTCTGGAAAAGTTGGGGTTGGTCAACGGGTAATTTGTTGCAATCTCTTCATAATCCTATACGCGGATCGTCGTATTGTTGCCCGAGTTTATTTTGAGGATGATTAGATCAAAAGCTGTTATCCAGTTGGGAAAAGCAGCTTTCAAATACTCCAGGCCAACGTTGTTATCTAGAGTTATTGAACAACTTTAAGCTAACTTTCAGTTGGTTAAAACTACTCAAAAAAGAGGTTAATTATGTTACGAATTACTGCTGATGTATTTTCCGGAAGACCCGCTCCGGAGTGGATTATTACAGACGAGCAAGAAGCTCGAACTACGCTCAAAGAGATTGCCAAAAATCGCAGCATTGTAGCCGAGTCCGCCTCAGCAGAAGCTGGATTGGGGTTTCGCGGTTTCACCATTGAACCCCTCTCTGACGAGCTTGCCCAAGACTTTGAACTACCCGCTAGTATGTATATGGCTGCCGGTGCGAGTGCCACTAGCGCTAAAGCGAATGAGATTGCTGAGCGTTTAATCGGCTTAATGAGCAGTGCTGAATCCTCTCGAGAAGCATCGGCTTTAGGAGAAGAACTACCTTTAGATGAAATGTTGCAGAATTTCCTGCGACAACAACTGGAAACCAGTAGCCGACTTTCAGTCTCTGATGTTCGAGACTCATCACAGATGACGGTAGAAGCCTCAAGTGAACAGGCTGCTGCCTGCATTTATGATGCTTCGCCCTATAACCCCGGCTACTGGAACAACACCCCCCTAATCCGGCAGTATAACAACTGCTATAACTATGCGAGTAACAAGCGGACAGATACTTTTGCCCAACCAGGACGAGGATGTGGAAAAATCTACACCGCAATTAATTGCGTAGAAGTTACCAAAGCTTCCCTGTGTGACGGATTGCACAAACAGTTCAATTGTTTCCCCGCCTCTGAAGCCCCTCGCTATTTAGTAGCACTGGTTATCGCCCCTGGCCCGGGCGTTGTTGATTTCCACTGGTATCGCCAAATGAAAGAAGGATTTTGGGCTCACAAACCGGGCGGTACAGCGGTTCGGAATATAGATAACAGTGGCAAAGTCATCACTAACCCAGCTACCTGTAACAGGGGGCCTTACACCATCTTCTGCGGCTACTTTTACACTTGTAAGAGCCAAAAGATTAAATAGAATCTATAGCACTGCGGAATGTGGGTTCCCTACACTGAACAAAGAGACCATGCAACGGGTTAATTCATTCACAACAAATCCAGAAAGGATAATTGGCTTGGTTTTTTTAATTTTTTTGGTGACTTTGCTTGGATGTTCGGTCACGGCTTTAGGAGACAAAAAAATGCAAGTAGAAGTGGATATGTTTAGTGGCAGACCAAACCCACATTGGGAATTGACAGTGCCAGAATCTCAGGAATTTGCACGGCGGTTTCAATCATTATCGGCCCATAAAGGAGAAGGGTTTGTTAATGAAGGATTGGGGTATCGTGGTTTGATTGTTCGAGAAAGTGGTGAAGAGGTAGAGGGCGATCGGGACATTGTAATTTATCAGGGATTGGTCGTTGCTAAACGCCAGGACAAATCTCAACAGTTTACCGATCAAAACCGTGCTTTAGAAAAATGGCTAATCCAGACAGGAGAAGGACGGTTAGATGATGTACTCTACCATCAAATTAGCAAATTAGCCGAGCAAAAATAACAGAAATTCACTGTATGTGTAGGGTGCGCACTGCGCGCCTTACACCCACAGAGAGTGTAAAAAATGCTCGGGCAGTGTCAGTCCTAAATAAGTCGAGTCTGAATCAAAAACAGTATAGATTAATGTCAGGAAAACTGTCATTGATTTATAATAACACTCAAGAAGAGGCATTTTATGTCTGAACAACCTAGTTTTCCCATCCCAGAAACTGCCCCAGCCGATCGAACTACAGGGCGTTACATTATTACTTTCCGCGAAGATGCGGTGACAGAAGGGTTAGCCCTCCTAAGTAACCAAGCTGGCATCAGGGGACTGGCAAGCGCTGCCGATTTCCCCGAGTCTGCTCTAGACTTGAGTCAACTCGAAGCAGGAGGGGGAGCGGTGTTCCCAACTCTCGGTATGGCCGTCGTCTCCTTAGACGAAGGGGGTGCCAACAGCATCAGGACATCAGCGGGAGAGAATACTGCCATCTTGACGATCAAACCGGAGGGCATTTTCTACGCTATTGAGGAGGGATTGTCCCCAGAGTATTTGCGGGGCTATCGCGATGCGGTGGATAACCTGTACCAGAAAGCCACTACTGAGGATATAGAAACAATCCAGAAAAAAGAATGTTTTGCTGATGATATCCAGTTTACTTGGGGTCTGAAAGCAACGAAGGCGGACAAGTCTCTGTTGACTGGTAGCGGAATCAAAGTTGCTGTGTTGGATACGGGGATGGATCTATTGCATCCCGACTTCGCCGGCCGATCGATCGTGTCGCAGTCCTTCGTGCCTGGGGAGACTGTACAAGATACCAACAGTCATGGCACGCACTGCATTGGGACAGCGTGCGGGTTCCAGGATCTCAACGGCCGCAGGTACGGAATTGCTTACGAATCGACCATTTATGTCGGTAAAGTGTTGAGCAATTCAGGTTTTGGCGATGAGGGCTGGATTATCGCTGGGATGGAATGGGCGATCGCCAATGGGTGTCAAGTGATCTCGATGTCCTTAGGAAGCACAACTCCAACATCGTTTCCTACCTACGAAGATGCCGGTCTTCGGGCACTGAAAAATGGGTGTCTGATCGTGGCAGCCGCCGGCAATAACGGAGAAACCGGAGGAACCGTCGGACAACCAGCCAATAGCCCGTCGATTATGGCTGTTGGAGCGCTCGATCACTGCCTCGCAGTGGCTGACTTTTCGGCTAAAGCTGGCAAATTTCCAGGGGCTAAAGTCGATATCGCCGCTCCTGGAGTGGGAATATACTCATCAGTGCCTATGGAGCAACAGCGTTATGCTGCTTACAATGGCACT
Organism: Microcoleus sp. OTE_8_concoct_300; assembly: GCF_031383065.1. Lineage (NCBI taxonomy): Bacteria > Bacillati > Cyanobacteriota > Cyanophyceae > Oscillatoriales > Microcoleaceae > Microcoleus > Microcoleus sp. OTE_8_concoct_300. The sequence continues at coordinate 25,689 of NZ_JANMZH010000347.1, forward strand.
AGCATGGCTACACCGCACGTGGCTGGGCTCGCTGCCCTGTATGCCCAATCGACTGGTAAACGAGGTTCTCAACTTTGGCAATTGCTAACTTCTCGTGCTCGGCCACTAAAGTTGCCAAGTGCTCTTGTCGGAAGTGGCTTAGTACAAGCTCCGTAATCACTCCGGGCGATCGAACTTACGCACAGAGGCCCCGCGCATCCCCCTAAAAAAGGGGGACTTTCTAGTTCCCCCCTTTTTAAGGGGAGTAGGGGATAAGAAAGTGCTATCGGATTTTAGGTTTAATTAGGTTGACAATAGCTCAATGGATTTGGTGCAAAGGAGGCTGAAGATGTCTGAGGAAGAAGTAGAGTCGATCGTAGTAACTGTTGACGACCAAAACTTACCGATTATTCAATCTGTTGTCACGGGCTTAGAATCGGCGGGAATGAAAGTCGATCGGGTGCTACCTGTTACTGGCATTATTACTGGAGCAGTTTCTCAGTCAAAGCTAGAAGCACTAAGGCAGGTACCGGGTGTCGCTCATGTCGAGGTCGATCGAGAAATGCAGGCAATTTAAACTAAGGAATGAGAATTAAATAACTTCCACAAGTTTGTGGGATGGGCGTCCCGCCCGTCCAAAAAGGACGGGCGGGACGC